>NZ_CP108490.1 GCF_035987325.1 Streptomyces sp. NBC_01244 | reverse complement strand
GCCGGGCAACTCGAAAGTTCCACGACGGTGCTGGCCCAGCAGGACACCATCTGGTCCCTGGACGATCACGCCGACCCCCACGAACGCGTTCGGAGGCGGTGGAGTACTGGTGCGCTGGCGGCTCGCCACCCTTTGCGGACGCCGGGCCTCGTAGAGCCGGTAGGAGGCCTGGTTGTCCGGCTGCGGCGCGTCGATCGCCGTGGCCTTCTCCAGGGTCAGGCCGTGCTCGACCAGGAGGTCCTCCCACAGCTGGGTGGTCAGGACCCACATGTGGACGGGGTGGGTCTGGTCGGTGCCGGGCAGTCGCAGGAGCTCCGGGCGTGGGGTGGCGGCCGTGGAAGGTCCGGCGCCGGCGGAGGTGGTGTGCAGCGCGGAGAACAGGAGGCGCCCACCGGGCTTCAGGGCATTGCCCAGCACGGGCAAGAGCCGGCTGGGGTCCAGGAACGGCAGCCCGTTGACGGAGTAGATGAGGTTGTACGGGGTTGCGTCCCGCAGGTGGTCGACGGCGTCGGCGCACACGAAGCGAAGCCCGGGAGCGGTCGGGTATCGGGTGACGGCGCGCTCGTGCTGGGTGGGGGAGGCATCCACCCCGGTGACGTCGGCGCCCAGTGCGGCCAGGCGGGCGGCGTGTCGGCCCACTCCGCTGCCGAGGTCGAGGATGCGGAGCCCTGCCACGTCCCCGAGGCTCTCGATGCCGGGCCCGGTGTCGGCGACGCCCCAGTCCCACCGCTCGATCTCCGGCAGGTCCGGGCGGACGGTGAGCTGGTGCGCCCCGTAGGTCGTCCAGACTTTGGCGGTCTGCTTCTCGATGTCCATCAACGTGTCCTCCAGGAGGGTGGGGTGGGTCAGGGGCGCAGGGCGTAGCAGCGGAGTACGTCAAGGTCGTGGGTGCGGACGACGGACCAGCCCGCGGTGAGGATCTCGGCCTCGGCCGGGCTGATGCCGAGGCTTTGGAGCGGGTCGTTGTTCTCCCGGCGGCCGGTGATCTCGGCGACGACCCAGAAGGTTCCGCCGGGTACCAGGAGGCGGCGGACTCGGTTGACGAAGGCAGGCTTGTCGTCGATCCACCGGTAGACGAGGCGGCAGGTGATGACCGCGTACGCGGGCTCCGGCAAGGCGGTCAGGTCGTCGGCCCCGACGTCGAAGCGTCTCCACAGCGGCCCGGGGGATTCCGGGGAGTCCTGGGCGGCGGCGAGGGCGAGGGCGCTGGGGGAGCAGTCGATGCCGGTGGTGCGGTATCCCAGTTGGTTGTGGAGGTGGCGGGTCAGGGTGCCGTCGCCGCAGCCGATGTCGAGGGCGGGCCGTCCCCGGCCGGGGCCGAGGCGCTGGTCCATCAGCCTGGTCTCGGTGTCGTCGAGCTGCCGGTAGCGGCGGCCTTGGGCCCAGTGGGGGTCCCAGTACGCGGCGGTCGAGGTCGAGGTCGTTGTCACGGCGATCCTTCGCGGGCGGAGGGCAGGGCTGGGCGCGGGGGCGGGGCGGGCATGTCCCGCATGGTGCGGACAGGGGAGAGGAGCAGGATGGCGACGGGGATGAGTTGGAAGAGCGCGCCGATCGTGAGGGTGGTGCGTACGCCGAGGTAGAGGGCCAGGGCGCCGGCGGCCGCGGCGGCGAGCGTGTAGGGTCCGGGGATTCGTGAGCAGCCGCGAGCTCCTGACCTGCGGTGTTGGCGGTCATGAGCAGTGCTGGCGGCAGGGTCCGGCGGCGGATCATGAGCAATCCGGCCCAGCCAGTACGGACTTCGCGGTCGCACGCTTCGAGGAAGCCGCAGGTCACGAGATCCATTGCTCACCAAACCGCGGAATTGCTCGGACAGTGCTCATGATCAGCTGACATTGCTCACGAATCCGTGGACCCTACAGAGCGGGCGGATGCCGGCGGTCATCGTGGTGCTGGCGGCTTGCATCCGCCCCTGGAAGCCGGGCTCGCAAATGGTCTGCCGGAGGGACCGTTGACTCGTTCCGGACGCAGTTGCCCAGAACAGCTGTACGGACAAGGTCAGGGCGAGGGCGGCCTGCCAGCCAAGGCCGGGCCCGGCGAGCAGGAGGGGCACCTGTGTCAGGGGGCTGACGGCGAATCCGATGATGATCGTCGGCCCGATACCAATGCGGGAGGCGATCGTCGGGGCGAGGAGTGCTCCGGCCAGACTGCCGACGCCTCCGACGCCCATGATCACGCCGAATGCCGTCGGGGTGACGGCGAGAACGGCGAGGAGGAAGTACGCCCAGTAGGTGTTCATGATCGCCAGCCCGAAGCTGAGCGTGGACAACGCCGCGATCACCGTACGGATCGTGGGCTGCCCGGCCACGTAGTGCAGTCCCTCACGGATGTCCCGTGCGAGGCTGCGCCGGCCCTGGGGCCGCACGGTGGCGGGCTCGGGGGTGCGGATGCGCCAGACCAGGAAGGCCGAGACGAGGTGGGACAGGGCATCGACGATCACCGAGCGGGCCGCGCCGACGGCGGCGATCAGCGCGGCGCCCAGGTTGCTTCCCAGGCTGTCGGCGACCGACGAGGCCGCACCGAGGCGCCCGTTAGCGCGCTGGAGGTAGCGGGGCTCGACGAGGACGGGCAGGTAGCTGATCGAAGCCGCGCTGTGCACGATCTTGGCGATGCCCAGGACGACGGCGACCGCGTACATCTGCCCGATGGTGAGCACGCCGGCCACGGCCGCGGCCGGGACGGTCGCGAGGGCCAGCGCGGCCGCGATATCGGCGCCGATCATCTGCGGGCGCTTGCGGTGGCGGTCCGAGAGAGCGCCCGCGGGGAGCGCGACGATCGCGTTCGGCAGCTGTCCGAGGAAGGCGAGCACGGCGATCTGGAGGGCGGAGGCGTGGAGCACAAGCACGGCCAGAGTCGGGATCGCGACGGCGCTGACCGCCGATCCCGACAGGCTCGCGCATTCGCTCGCGACCAGCAGCCGCAGGGCCCGTGACGTCCATCGCGGCGCCTTCGCCAACTCGGCGGGGGCAGTCACCGGCCTCCACCGCTTCGGACGCCCCAGACGCTCAGGGAAAGCTTGCTCACGACCCGCCCTCCCTCATCAGCCGGTCCAGGGTCCGCCGGCCCCGGGCCGTGACCAGCTCGTCCCCGTTGTCCGGACCCCAGGACAAGCAGTTGACCGCGTCCAGCGCCGTCAGGCAGCGCAGGGCATGCCGCTCGGCGTCGCTGAGGGCGCGCCCGTAGGACGAGAGGAACGCCCGCTCGCGGTCCGGATGGTCGACCCATTGGGTGACCGCCAAGATGACGAGATCCTGGACCCGGGCGGCAGGCCGAGTCCGTTCGAAGTCGATAAGAGCGAGCACGCCGTCGGAAAACAGCCAGTTCCTGGGTTGGTTGTCGCCGTGGACAAATCCGACAGGCACTGGTCCGACGCGGCGCAGCTGGGCGGCGTGGTCGCGGACCAGCTGCTGCTCGCCGTCGGTGAGCCGGGCACCGGCGCGGGCCAAGTACTTCTCCGCCCCGTCGGCGGCGGCCTCCAGAGAGGCTTCCGCCTCCACCCGATCGGCCCGGCCGAGCTCCCCAGCCTCGTGGAGCCGGGCACACAGCACACCGGCTTGCTGGTGTACGGCCCGCCAGTCGCTGTCGGACAGGCCGAGCTCCTTCGCCGGGGCACCGGGGACCGCGGAGAGAAGCAGGGCCAGGTCCTCGGCCCGGCTGTCGATCAGGCGAGGCGCCCGACTGTGGCCGAGGGCGGGGACGACATGCCTGTACGCGCGGCCCTCACGGGTGAAGAACTTCACCGAGGGCGAGACCTTCACGTACCGGTGCACGCCGTCCGCGCCCTCCACCTCCCACACCCGGGAACGGTCCCAGTCGTGCGAGGCGTCCCGGACGGAGACGATGGGCCCGATCCGCTGCTCCGCCCACCCCCGCACCGCCGCCGGCAGCGGCTTCGGCTGCCTCATCGGGCGGACCCCCTACTCGAGCACTCGGAGCCCGAAGGGCAGGACGCAGGGCCGTGGGGTGTGGCGAGGTGGGGGAGCAACGAGTTCTCCTTGTTGGGCTGGCCGCGTTGGCCGACGGCGGGTCTGGCGGAGGTGAGGCCGGTCAGCGGTCCTGGGAGAGTGCGAGGAGCTCGGCGAAGGTCCCGCCGCCGTGGACAAGATCGTCGTAGCGGCCCTGTTCGGAAATCCGGCCGTCTTCGAGCACGATGATGTGGTCCGCGATCCGGGTGTTCTCCAGGCGGTGGGTGACCATGATGGTGATCCGGTCGGCGGCGATGGCCTTGATCCGCTCGAAGATCAGGTGCTCACCTCGTGGGTCCATCTGAGAAGTCGGCTCGTCCAAGATCAACAGGTCGGGCTTGCGGTACAGGGCCCGGGCGCACGCCTCGCGCTGCCACTCCCCGCCGGAGAAAGTGATGCCTCCCCAGATGTCGCGGGCCTGGAGGCTGTTCAGCCCGTTGGGGAGGTCTTCGACGGCTTTGCGCAGGCCGACCGCATCGATGGCCTCCCACACGGGGCCGTCGTCGTGGGTGCGGGGCTGGCCGAGGGTGATGTTCTCGCGCACCCGCCACGGCCACTTGGCGAATTCCTGCGGCACCAGACCGGTCAGGCGCCAGACCGTGGCCGGGTCGGTGTCGGCGAGGTCGGTTCCGTTCCAGGTGACCCTGCCTTTGTCACTGAGGTAGATCCCGGTGATCAGTCGCGTCAGGGTGGACTTCCCGGAGCCGTTCGCTCCGACGATTGCGAGGATCTGGCCTCGCTCCAGGGTGAGGGAGACGCCGTCGACCGCGGGCTTGTCCTTGCCCGGGTACTGGTAGGCGACCTCGTCGAGCCGGATCTGCTCGACCGGGCCGGTGATCTCGTGCGGTCCGCGCTGGGGAGTAAGGGCGGCGGCCTCGTCGAGGAAGGACTGCATGTCGGTGAGGTACAGGCTGGTGTGGAAGATCGCGGCGCCGTTGATGATGACCTGGGACAGGGCGGCGAGCGCGGCCTGGACGGCGATGACGGCCGTGGCGGCGATGGCGGGTTCGATCCGGCCGGTCACGGCGAGCCAGGCCAGTGCGCCCCACGTCGCGAGGAGGAAGACGCCGCCGGCCAGCGCGGACAGCAGGGAGATCCGCAGGGTCCGCGGTGCGGCGGCCAGGTTCCGCCGGTCACACCGGTCGGACAGGGCCCGATACCAGTAGACGAGGTAGTCCGTCATCGAGTTGGCGCGGACCTCGTCCCCATACTGGGATGCGGTGGCCCACCAGCGCATCATCCCGCGCACGTTGCGGTCGCTGATGTTCGAGTAGTGGATCTCGTAGTCGACACGGGCAGTGAGCACGGCGCCGATGCCGGCGGGGAGCACGGCCAGGAGCAGCAGGGGCAACATCATGACGTTGAGCACCGACAGGACGCTGCCCGCGGTGACCAGGCGGATCAGCGAGGACATGAAGCGCTGGGCGTCGGTGACCATCACGTGGGTGCGCACCACCCCCATCTCGGCCGCCTCTTGCCGGTCGGAGAAGCCGTCCCCGGCGTAGGCGGAGGCCTCGACCCGGCAGACCGCCTCGACCAGGGCACTGTCGGTCTCCGAGGTCAGCAGCGGGGTGATCCGCCGCCCGGCGTACGTGGCCACGGCCCCCGCGACGCGGTTCATCGTGGCGGCGAGCGCGACCACGAGCAGCGCGGGCAGCGCCCCGTGGAGACGGTCGCCGGCGCTTCCGGCGCCGAGTACGGGTCCCATCGCGCGGGCGGTGGCGGCCAGCAGGACTGCGGCGGATACGCCCGTGACGACCTGGCACCCGATCAGGAGCCGTACGGCCTGCCGGTCGGTCTGCCACGACAGGCGGCCGATCCGGGCCAGGACCGACGGAAGCGTGGCGCACATCTTCCGGAAGGAGACCTCGGCGAGCGGATTGACGGAGTACTGCCCGCTGTAGGTGATCTCCGCCGGAGGCGGCGGAGGCGGAGCACTGGCCGGTTTGCTGTGTGCTTCGGACGTGGTCATCGGGTCCCCCTGGGTCGTCGTTCGGACGCTGTCGGAGGCTCAACGAGAGCCCCCATTTTTCGAACACACGTATTTCGGACGGCCTCGAACTCCCCGAATAGAGCGCCGGGCGGACCGTGGGATCTACACCGACCCGTTTCCTGTAACGCCGTTGACACCAAAGGGGGTTGGCCGAATCGCCGAGGGTCCCAAGCGCTGCAAGGCCACGGGCGAGTTGGAGCGGATCGGGCCCGGTCCGCTTGTAGAGTGCGGGGCTCCTCACACCACACGGACCCCTGTGGAGCTGACTGTGCACATGACTGGAGGCCGCCTTCGCGCGGTCGATCCCGGCCGCTCTCCTCTTCGCGCTGAAGGGAAGGTGAAGACCTGTGGCGATCACTGACTCCGCGATCGTGGGCGTACTCGCCGCTTACCTGGAGCTCCACCCCGACGAGGCCGGGCAGCTGGCCGAACCGCTTCGCTTGCTGGATGAAGGCCACGGGTTCGCCTCGCGGCGAACCTTCCCCGTGCACGTGACCGCCGGCGCGCTCTTGGTCCGGGGAGGTGCCGAGGTCTTGCTGATTGAGCATCGGGCCTACGGCCTCACTTTGCAGCCAGGCGGGCATCTCGAGCCGACCGACGGGACGCTGCTTGATGCGGCCCTGCGGGAGCTCTCGGAGGAGACGGGCATCGACCCCACACAGGTCGTCCCGGTCTCGGCGATGCCCGCGTACGTCGAGTTCGGCCAGGTGCCGGCCAGGCCCGAGAAGGGCGAGCCGGAGCACTATCACCTGGACATCGGCTATGCCTTCGCGACGGACGGAGCCGAGGTCGGACGTATCCAGGAATCCGAGGTGACCGGCGCCGCCTGGTACCCGCTGGATCTGGCGGAGCGTCTCGTCGGGCCACGCATCGGCCGAGCGATCAGTGCTCCAGCCCAGGCAGACTGACCAAGGCCGTTGCTCCTGCTGGGCCCTCTCGGCATGGTTCCGCGACAGGATGGTCCGCGTTGTGACCGAGTACGGTAGCTGGCGGGACGCGCGTATATCCGCGCAGGTCACCGGTGCGCAGAGAAGAACAGTTGGCGGATCTTGAGGGCGATAGTTGGCGGATCTTGCCACCGACGATCCCGAGGCTGAAGGCATCGCCGCAGGTGACCGCGTCGGTCGGCGGTCGCGCTCAAGATCCGCCATCTCCCGCGCTCGTCCGCCATCGATGAATCTCGGTCGCACGCATGTCACCACCTGCCTCTAGAAGTCAGCTCTGACAGAACGGCGTGGCGCAGGGTGACGGTGTGCGGGCGGATCGCTGTGAGTTGCTGCGCCAGGTAGTCCGTGGTGATCAGCGGGGCGTTCCGTGCCGGAGCGTCGATGACGAGAGGGCCGAAGCGTTCCTCCAGGTCGAGAATCGATCGGGGGCCAAGGGCGGGTGAGGGTCCCGTATGCAGCAGGCGGTTGTCGTAGGGAACCAGCGCGCCCACCTCTCGGTGAGTCAAGGTGTCGCCGATAGGGCGGGAGTTCAAGGCGCTGGTGTTGAGGATGACGCCGAGGCCGGTTTGCTGACGCAGCCCGGCGGCCACGCGGCGCAGGATCTCCTGCGCGGTGGGCGTACGACCCCTCCAGTACCTGCTCGGCCGGATCGCGACCTCGTCCAGCGCCGCCTCTGCCTCCCCGACGGACGTGGCCAGCCAGGACAGCTCGGCAGGGAGCGGCAGTGGGGCCGCCGGTTCGACGCTGGCTGTCCACCGGCCTCGGTGGAGGTGGGCGGTGGCGGTTCCTCTGCCGAACTCGGGCGCCTTCATCAGGATGGCGGTGCCTGCCGCTTCGGGTCCGGTGTGGGAGCTGTGGCAGTGGCCGGCGAGAACGAGGTTGAGGAACGTGCAGCGGCTGGCCAGTTCCCGGTCTCGTTGGTAGCCCTGGTGGCTGAGCAGGACCCAGTCGTCGACGTCCCGTCGGTGGCGGTCGTAGAGCAGTTGCAGGGCCGAGGCGGGGTCCGTGACCGCCTGCCCGGAGCGTAGGTCGGGGGCGATGCTCGTGAAGGCGTTCGGCCCGATGACGGCGGTGATCGCGATGGTTCGCCCGGACAGTTCGGCCAGGTGGAGCGGGCGGAAGAACAGCTCACCTGTGTGCGGGTCGATGACGTTGGCGCAGACGGTCAGATCGCGAAGTGGTGGGGTCGTGTAGTGGGGCCAGCCGTGGTTGCCGGGGGCGATCACGTCGTACAGCTCGGTGAGGATGCGCTGCTCGACGGTTCCCCGGGTCACGGGGTAGTGGGAGCCCTCGAAGAAGTCGCCGCTGTCGACGATCAGGCTGGTGGAGCGGGCCCGGTGCAGCGCAGCGGCCAGGTCGGGGGCGCGGCCGAGGGTGGAGTGGAAGTCGGTGGTCGCGGTGATGGACCCCTTCACGCCGGCGCGCGGTGGGGGTGTCATAAGGGTCTCCGTCCGTGCGGGATGGCGGTCCCCGGCGCCGGGGCGGGCCAGGCGCGTACGGCGGCGGTCAGGACGCTGCGGGCCTCGGTGGCGAAGGCGTGCTGGCCGCGGGCGGTGGCCGTGACGACGATGGCGGCGGCGTCGGTGACCGTGCAGATTCGCATCAGCTCGCTCTCGGCCCGCTCCGGTTCACGGCCGTACCCCCGGTAAAACGCGGTGCGCAGGTCCGGGCGGTGATAGAGGGTGCGCTGGGTGATCCGTAGGAAGTCCCGGCCCACGGCCTCGTAGCGGCTGGTCTCGAAGTCGATGACGCCCGCCTCTGCTTCGGTGTTCCACAGGACGTTGCGGCTGGTGAAGTCGAGATGGGAGGGCTGCGCCTTCTGGGCGGGGAGGGCTTCCAGCAGGTGCAGTGCCTCGTCAAGGACCGTGAGGTCGGCGCCGGTCAGGGGGCGGGTGCCGTCGGTCAGCTGGGCGCGGATGTACGCGGCGCGTTCGGCGCCGAAGGCGGGCAGGACGGTCCGGGGCGCGGTGTCGTGGAAGCGGGCGAGCAGGGCGCCGGCCCGCTCGTAGGCGCGGTGCTCCTGCGAGCCGGTGAGGGTGAGGGACTGCAGAGGATGGCCGGTGACCGCGGTCATCAGCAGCAGCTGCGCGTCCTCGTCGACGTCGAGCAGTTGAGGCGCGCTCTCGCCGAGGGCCGGGGCCCAGCGGGAGAGGGCCGCGTGCTCTCGCCGGAAGCTGTCGGTGCTGGTGTTGGCCTTGAGGATCATCTGCTGTCCGTCGGCGGCCCGCAGGCGGAGCACCGTGGTGGACGTGCCGGGCCAACTGTGGTCGGCGACGACCTCGGCCGGCCCGGCCATCCTTGCTATCGCATCGCTGGTCACGGCAGGTTCAGGAGGGTGAGGGCCTTCGCGACGACCTGGTCCGGGGTGAGCGCGGTGGTATCGATCACGTCGGCCCGCTCTCCCAGCCAGGTCGCGTACGCCTGCTCGTAGTCGGCCAGCTTGCGGCGCCGGAAGACACGAACCTTCTCGCTGCGCTCTTCGTCACCGGGGAATTCCATGCTCGACTCGATGCGGGCCCGGATCGTGTCGGAGTCGGCGTGCAGGAGGAGGTGGTGCACCTCGGCGCCGGCCTTGGCCAGGGCGTCGAAGATCTCCTCGGCGTATTCGTGGCGCAGCAGCGTCATCGGGGCGATGACCGGGCCGCCCTGGGTCTGGCGGTCGAGCTCGGCGCAGAGGCTGGCGACCAGGGTGCGCCAGGCCGGGTAGTCCTGGAAGTCCTTCTCCCGGGCGGGGTGGTCGCCGATGCTCTTGCGCAGGACGAAGCCGATCTCCTCGGGGTCGGTGATCAGGCTGGTGGAGAGCTGCTGGTGGAGCCGGCGGGCGGCGGTGGTCTTGCCGCCGCCGAAGGGACCGTTGACCCAGATGATCATGGTGTGTCTCTCTTGTGTTCTCGGTGCTGACCCCCGGCCGGTGTCCGGCCGGGCCGGTTACTGCTGGTGGCCTGTGGTGCGGGTGTGGGGCAGGAGGGGGAGGCGCTGCTGGTGGTAGGCGACGTGGAAGCGGTCCGCGTGCACGACCCAGAGGCGGTCCAGTTCCAGGTGCGTGTCCGTGGAGGGAGGGGTGAGGGCGATCGTGTGCCGGCCGGGGGCGACGGGCAGATCTGCGTGATCGTACGAGCCGCGCCGGGTGGAGCGGGGCCGCAGATGGACGGCGACCAGGCCACGGGCCTCTTCTGGGAAAGTGATGTGGATCTCGGCGGGTTGACCCGGGCGGAGGGCGGGCGGGACGGTGATGTCGAGGGGGTCCAGGGTCGTCGGGAGGCTGAGTGCGGGTCCGCACTTGGGGCAGCGCAGGGTACGCCGGTCGGTCAGGCCGAGCGGGCTGGTCAGGTGCTCGAACTCCCGGGGCGCGCGGCAGTATCCGCACGCGGGCGCGGGCGCCCAGTGCGAGGTGCGGTGGTGGGTGCGGGCGGCGGTGAGCTGCCGGGAGAACGCGCCGCCGCGGGTACGGCTGAGGATCCCAAGGACGGCGCGCCCCCACTGAAGGCTCTGCTCCTCGACGCGCTCCTCCCACCTCTCGTCCGGCGCGCGGGCGGCGGCCAGGAGCGTCTCCAGTGCGGTTTGCCGGTAGGAGGTCATCTCCTTAACGCAGGCGGACAGGTCCGCGTCGGGGCGCCGGTCTAGGGAGGCGTACAACCCCTGTTCGAGGGCCTCGGCGTCGGCCAGCCGGACCCGCCAGCCGCTCAGAGCCTCGGCGTCGGCGAGCGGCCTGCCGCTCGCGGGGGCCGCCGGGGCGGGCGCGGCGAGCGTGGTGTCGGGCTCGTGGAGTTGCTGTTCGGGGTCGCCGAGGAGGATCGCGGAGGGGCCGCGGATGCCCCGGCGGTGGCCGTCGGTATCCAGCAGCGCTGTGATCTCGCCTAGGCGGGCGCCGGAGTGCAGGCTCGCAGCGGTCAGGCGGGGTTCGTGGCCGCTGGTGTCCAGGTCGCCGCGCAGCAGTCCGAGGACCGCTTGGGGGTGGCCCTCGACGGCGTCCAGAGCGAGGTTCACGTCGGAGGGGTACTGCTCGGCTTCGCCCAGGGTGATCGCGTTGCACACGAACAGGCCCAGGACGCGGGCGCGCAGGTCGTGCGGGGCGAGGGGGCGGGTGCGGCGGGCGGGGTCGGTTTTGCAGGCGGTGGGCGTGCACCCGCCGGCCAGCGGTGTCCCGTCGGGGCCGTGTTCGGCCGGTCCGCTCAGCCCGCACAGGGTCACGGTGCCGAGGGAGGCGTGTGCGGCGGAGCCGTGGGCGTCGACCAGGACGCTGTCCCAGGCGCCGGCCAGGACGTCGGCCTGGTTGCTGCGCTGGTCGGGGTGCCCGGCAGTGAGGAGGTGGGTCAGTCCGGTGGTGCCGTCCAGGAACGCGGTGCGCGCGGGTCCGGTCTGGGCGGGGTGGGCGGCGAGGAGTTTGGCGGCGGCGAAGGTGCAGGCGGCGTCGTCGCGGCCGGTGAGGAACCCGGCGAGGGTGTTCTGCCGAGCCAGGGCGTCCAGGAGCGGCATCAGAACGCTCAGGGTGAGCGCGCGGGAGCGGGCGACGACGAGGACGCTGCCTCCGTCGGGCCCGAGGGCTGCAGCGTCCTGGAGCTGGGCCGGGTCGAGGACGTGGTGGGGGCGGCCGAGCGCGCGGGCGACGAGCTCGCCCAGGTCCTCGTGGCCCGCCAGGCTCACCACCGCGGCGTGCGGCGGCCCGCTCGAGAACAGGCCGGGCGCTGGGTAGGTGTGCAGGATGTCCGCCCACCGTTCGGCGCGTCCGGTGTCATCGGGCCGAAGGACGGGCACGGTTGCCTCGTCCAGCAGCCGGGCGGCTTCGGTGAGGGTGGACGCCCAGCGGTATCCGGCGGGAAGGTGGGGCATCAGCGGTCCTCCTGGTCAGCGGGCGTGATCAGGGCGCGTAGTACGTAGGGAACGGACACGCTCTTGGGCAGGCGGGCGGCTTCCTGCCGGGCGGCCGCCATGCCGTCCTGGTGGGCGGGGTCGGTGAGCTGGTGCTGGTAGGGCCAGGCCCGGTCCGCGAGCGCGGCAAGAGCCTGCTCGACGGTGCGGTGCTGGATGAACTCCGCCAGCGTCCGGTTCTGGGTGGGTCGCCCGCGGGCGGCGAGGTGGGCGGTGATGCGCTGGTCGGTGCCCTTGCCGAAGAACAGCGGGCGCGGGCCGTCGGCGAACGCCGCCTGCCGGTAGGCGGCGTCGATGCCGGCGAGCGGGTGCGGACCGGTCGGGTGCAGCAGTAGCCGGACGAGGCGGCCGCCCGGACGAAGGACGCGCAGCGCCTCGTCGGCGGCGAGCAGCGGATCGGCGGCGAACTGGAGTGCCTCGTGCTCGACGACGACGTCGGCGCCGAGCGCGGGCAGGGGGAGCAGCAGCGCGTCGGCCTCGACGACCTCGACGCCCGCAAGGTGTGCGTTGCGCAGGTGGGCGGCCATGGCGATGGACGGTTCGATGGCCCGGTAGGACGCGGGTCCCGGCCCGGCGAGCTGCCGGGTGATCCGCCCGGTCCCCGCGCCCAGCTCCACGACATCGCACCCAGACAGCTCCGTCGCGGCCCAGATGCGAAGGGCGTCGGCCATGGGCTGTGCCAGGGGGCGGTGCCGGTCGTATACCGCGGCCAGGGCTGGTGTGTAGAGGGGGTCTTCGAGGGCCTGGGCGGTCAGGTCCGGGGGCCCGTCGAGCAGCGGGGCGAGCGAGGCCGCGGTGTGCGGCCACGGCCAGGCGCTGGTGGTGTCCAGGACGAGCTGGGTCATCTGCCGCAGGTGGCGCAGGAGACCGAGCAGCGGCCGGAGGCCGGCGGCGAGCCCGGCTCGGGCGGTGGGGTCCGCGCGCAGCGAGGCGGTCAGTGCCTCGCGGATGGTCGGGGTGAGGTAGCGGGAGGCCGTGGCGCCGGGCCAGGGCGCCTTCTGGTGCCGCAAGAGGAGGGTGGCCAGCACGGTGAGGTGCTGGCGGACGGTATCCAGATGGGTCGCGGCGGCCAGCGGGTCACCGCCGGCGTCGGCGGCGGCGAGCTGGTAAAGGGCCCAGCCGGTGTGGTGGAGCAGGTCGTCGGCGCGTCCGGCGGCCGCCGCACGGGTGGCGGGAAGCCAGGGCGGCAGGTGTTCGGCGTCCACGTCACCGGCCGCTTCCGCCCAGGCGTCCACGTGTCCGGCGGCAGCCCTGGGGTCCGCGCTGTGCGGGAGCAGCCGCCAGGTGGTCAGGGTTCCGGCGGCGTTTACGGTGGCGAGGGCGTCAGGGCCGAGCGGCACCACGGTGAGGGCCGGGTCGTGCGCGGCCAGGCGGTCGGCGAGCACCGCCGGGGGCAGGCCGGTGGCCAGGTAGCGGGTCGCCACCGTGGTCGCCTCATCGGCTTCCGCGTGGCCGGCGGGCGGCGCCGTCCCGGCGGGCACGCCCGCGACCCGGGCCGCAGGCTGGCCGGCCGCCGGGGGGAGGGTGATGCCGAGGTCGGCGAGGAACCGTTCGAACTCCTCGGCGCGGGTGTAGTGGTGGGCGTGCAGTCCCACGTGGAGGGCGGCGGTGACGTTGGCCCGGCTGTCGTCGGTGAAGGCGACCTGCCCGGCCGGCAGGTCCATCAGCGCCAGCGCCGCCTCGTAGGCGCCGGGGGCGGGCTTGGTCACCCGGATCTCCGCGGAGTTGGCGACGTGGTCGAACACGTCGGCGAGCCCGTGCAGCTCCAGATCGGCTGCGACGACGGTGGTGTTGTTGGTGAGGGCGCAGATGACCAGCCCGGCCGCCCGGGCCCGCCGCAGCAGGTCGGCCATCGCCGGATCGGCATCCCCGCGGTCGGCCGCCCACAGCTCCGCGGCCCGCTTCCCGGCCGCGCCGAACTCCTCCGTCAGGCGCGTGGTGACCTGGTCCACCCACTGCTCGTGGCTCCACACGCCGTGGTGCGCCAGGTCGAAGCCGCCGTCGTAGGCGACCCGGCGGACGGCCTGCTCGGGCAGGCCGCAGTCCAGGGCGGCCTTGATCGCGCTGCGCCGCGGCCACAGCCTCAAGACACCGTCGACGTCGACGAGCAGTCCACGGATCGGCGAGGTCATGACGTCCTCCCAGGGGACAACACGGTGCTGAGGAACCGGGTGGTGGGGTCGGCGTAGAACCGGTCGAGGGTGATCTCCGTGCCGTGCGCACCGTTGATCCGCTGGAGCAGGAGCAGGGCCCCGAGGGAGTCGCCGCCGGCGACGAAGAAGTCGTCGGCGTCGGCGGCCGGGGTGCCCGTCTGCTCCTGCCACCAGCCCGCGACGTCCTCCGGCAGCGTCGGCCCCAGCAACCGCGGGGTCGATGCGGCAGGTTCGGCGGCGGGGTCGGTGAGGGCGCGGCGGTCGATCTTCCCGGAGGAGGTCCAGGGCAGGGACGGGCGCGCGACGATGAGTGCCGGGACGGCCGAGGGCGGCAGCTGGCCCGCCAACTGCGCACGCAGCCGGGCCGGCAGGCCGGTGTCGTCCGTTTCCACGTACAGGACGAGCCGGTCCCGGCCGCTGGTCCCCTTGTCGGTCAGCAGCACGGCGGCCCGTACGCCCGGCACCTTCGTGGCGGCTCGTTCGACCTCGGTGGGCTCGAGGCGGACACCGCCGAGGTTGAGCTGGCCGTCGGCGCGACCGAGGAAGACGTACCGGCCGTCGGGAAGCTGCCGCACTCGGTCCCCGGTGCGGTAGACCCGGTCCTCACCGTCCGAGCCGGGCAGGCGGAGGCGGAGGAAGGCGTGGGCGGTCTCCTCGGGCCGGTTCAGGTAGCCGGTGGCCAGGCCCTGGCCCCCGAGGTAGAGCTCCCCGGCCTGTCCGGCCGGTACCGGCTGCTGGAGCTCGTCGAGGACCCAGGCGCGCACACCGGGCAGCGGTCGGCCGATGGGGACGGGGTCCTCGTCCGGGTGGAGGTGCTCGTTGACGATGGCGTCCACGCAGGTCTCGGTGGGGCCGTAGGCGTTGGCCACGTCGTAGCGGCCGATCCACTTCGCCAGCGGGCCCGGGTGGAGTGCTTCGCCGCCGAGCACGATGCGGCGCAGGCGGGGCAGGTCGGCGAAGGGGGCGGCGGCCAGGTAGGTCGGGGTGCCGGTGAACGCGGTGATGCGGTGGGCGGCCAGGAAGCGGGGCAGGGCCGGGCCGGGGACACGGGCGGACGGCGCGGCGATCTGGAGCCGGGCCCCGGTCGTGAGCGCGCCGAGGACTTCCCACAGCACGGCGTCGAAGGTGAGGGCGGTCAGCTGGGCGATCCGGTCGGTGTGCGTGAGGCCGGACCAGAGCGGCAGTACCGTCGCGCGGGCGGCGACCGCGCGGTGAGGAACCTGGACGGGCTTGGGGGCGCCGGTGCTGCCGCTGGTGTGCCAGATGCAGGCGGCCCGCTCCTCGTCCGCGCACCCTTCCAGCATCACGATGCCGGACGGTGCGGGGCGGGTGGCCGGGGCGAGCGCGGTGAGGCCGTCGGCCCACGCGGGCGCGTTGCCGTCGGAGGTGAGGATGGTGGTGGCCCGGCAGCCGGACGCGATCTGGCGCAGCCGTGGGGCCGGGTGCGTCACGTCGAGGGGGACGGCCGGGCTGCCGGCGTGCCACGCCCCCAGGAGAGCGGTCACCCAGGCGGTGCCCGGGGGGAGCGCCAGCAGGACCGGGCCGGCGGCGGGGTCCGCGGCCCGCAGGCGGGCCGCGGTGTGCCGGGCGGCTGCGGCGAGCTCGGCGTAGGTGAGTTCGCTCTGGTCGTCGGCGAGGGCGATGCGGTCCGGGAACTGGTCGGCGGTCGAGGTGAGCAGGTCGGTCAGGGCCGTCATCTACGCCGCCTCCTTCCGGGGCGCCGGCACGACGACGCCGCGGTGCGCCTCGCGCAGAAGGCC
Organism: Streptomyces sp. NBC_01244; assembly: GCF_035987325.1. Taxonomy (NCBI): domain Bacteria; kingdom Bacillati; phylum Actinomycetota; class Actinomycetes; order Kitasatosporales; family Streptomycetaceae; genus Streptomyces; species Streptomyces sp. NBC_01244. Next base: position 171,852 of record NZ_CP108490.1, on the reverse strand, counting down.
GAGGGTGTGCAGCAGGTCCTCGTGCGGGACGGAGACGTTGACGCGCAGGCGCGGCGGCCCGGGGTACAGGTGCTGCCAGGACTCCTTGGTGCCACCGAAGAGGAGGTGCGCGTTGACCTTGAGGTCGAACTGCCGGCCGACGGCGTTGACCCAGGCGACGGTCTCGTCGGGGTGGTCCAGGTCGGCGACGAGGCGGGGCAGCAGCGAGTATCCGGAGACCGGGCGAAGGTGGTCGCCGGTCTCCAGGAGGTCACCGGCGTGCCCGGTCAGCAGGTCGAACCCGCGGGCGAAGTGCGCGCTCATGGCGTCCAGGTGCTCGACGATGGCGCGGCAGTCCGCCTCGGAGGGGACGGTGAGGACCCGGTGGTTCGCGTACTGGCGTGCGATCCACTGGTGGCGGCGGGAGAACGCGGTGCTGTCGCGGTCGTGAGCGGCTTCGGCGAGCAGCAGGATCGTCAGGTAGAGCAGGACGACCTGTCCGGTGAGCGGGTTGGAGGAGGCGGTGCGGTCGAAGAGGTCGTCACGGACCGCGTCGAGGAGGGAGGTGTGGCCGCTGATCAGCAGGCCGGGCCGGACCCCGGGGATGCACAGGTCCTTCGACGGGGTCATGAGGACGGCGGTGTCCGACACCTGGCCGGACAGGGTGGTGCGGACGCGGTCGGTGACCTGGTGCGGGTCGGCTCCGGTGCCTCCGGCGAGGAAGACGACGTCGACGACCCGGAAGTCGGCCGCGACCGGCGGCGGGGTGTACAAGGTGCCGGTGACGCCGTTGGGGAAGATCTCCACCACCGCGGTGTGGGAGGCGCTCTCCCCGGTGGGATGGACGGCACCGTCGTGCCGGTAGCGGCCCAGGACCGTACCGCCCCACCGGCGCGGGGTCTGCTCGAAGGCGTAGTAGCAGGGCGCCGGCAGCACCAGTCCGGCGTCGCACGCGGCCAGCCACCTGGTGACCAGCCCGATCCCTTCGGTGGCGCCGTTGGTGAAGATGACCTGCTCGCCCTCCAGGTCGACGCCCAGGTAGGCGCCTGCCAGCGCGGCGGCCAGGGCGCGGTCGCGGGCGTCGTCGGCGGTGCCGTACTCGTGGAGGCGGCCGGCCCGCGCGCAGACGGTCAGGGCCCGGTGCAGGAAGCGGTGCGTGGCCGGGGCGGTGGGGAACAGGTTGTAGCCGTACCCGATCTGCGCGCTGGCCGCGGAGACCCCGTCGCGCAGTTCGCGGTAGACGGCCACGCACGGCGCGTCCTCGCTCACGGGAGCGATCAGCGAGCTCATGACGTCACCTCGGCGAGAACAGCCTGCACGCCGGCGCCCGCCGTTCGGGCGGCGTCCCCTTCAAGGCGGGGCGCGAACGGGTAGCGGCGGCCGGGGCCGGGCCGCAACGCGGCGGTCCGGTCGGCGAGTTCCGACAGCGGGACGCTCTCGTCGGCCGCGGCGGTCATGATCTGCGCCAGGCGCCGCATGTCCTGGGCGCCGAGCCCCAGCCATGTCGCCTCAGCCAGCCCCAGGCGCAGCGCCGGGCCCACGGGCAGGTCGGTGAGCCAGTTCACGTGCAGGCCCGCCTCGTACAGGCGGGCGGCGGCGGCCCGGGCGGTGGGCTGGGGGGTGTGGGTGACCCACAGCTGGTGGGTGCGCGTGTAGCCGAACTCCGAGCCTGCCAGGCTCCATCCGCTGTGGGCGAGTTCCTTGCCCAGCATCCGTGCGTTGGCGATGACGGCCTGTGCGTACGTGCCCGCACGGTCGGCGAAGGCGGCCAGGGAGAGGCCGAGGGCGGCGACCGCGGCGAAGTGGTGGTTGGACACCGCGCGGGGCTGGATCTGCGTGATCCGCTGCCCGGTGGCGGCGGTGCGGGTGGCGATGATGCCCTTCTGCGGTCCGGGGAAGGACTTGTGGGTGGACGCCGAGAGACTGTCCGCCCCGCAGGCGAGCGGGTTGGGCAGCGCGCCGCCGAGGACCAGGCCGAGGGTGTGGGAGATGTCCACGTGCAGGACCGTGGGCAAGCCGCCGTACTTAATGGCGTCGGCGAGCGGGGTGACGTCGAGGCTGGTGAGGGCGTGGCACTGGTCGACGTAGACCAGGCTCGGGCGATGCTTGCTCAGGAAGCCAGCGAGCTCCTTCGTGTCCAGGTTGTGCATGCCGCGTCCGGGGAGGTGGACGGGGGTGTAGCCCAGCTGCCGTGCGATGTCCGCGGTGGCGTAGTGCCCGCCCTGGCCGGGGGCGAGGCAGGCGATCGTGCTGCCGGGCGGCCCGCCGAGCCCGGCGAGGACCATCTGCATCGCGTGGAGCCCCGACAGGGGCCGGACGTTCACGGTGGCGGCGCCGGTCAGGTGGCGCAGCAGCGGGACCGTGAGGCCGGTCTCCAGCCAGGCGGCCTCCTTGCCGGCGGGGAAACGCCAGTCGCCGACGGCCGGGTCCGTGTGCTCGTCGAACATGTAGCGGGCGGCGAGGTCGGCGAGGAAGGGCAGCCGGGCGAGCGGCGTCATGATGTTCTCGGCCGGGATGAGGCTGAGGGTGCGCTCGGAGCGCTCCTGGTGGGTGCGCAGCACGTCGAGGCTGCGGGTCAGCAGGTCGGCTCCGCTGGGAACGGGCAGGGTCATGGCCTGGAGTCCTAACGGTGTCGGATCACGCGAGCGGGCGGAGGGTGAACAGGGCGCGCAGCAGCAGGCGCGGGGCGCTCGGGTCGTCATGGAACGGAGTACGGCCGTGCCCCAGGCGGTCGTTGGCCAGGACCAGGGCCTGGCCCGCCCTGAGGGTGAACTCGCTGCGGAAGGCGCTGCCCGCCTGGGCCGCGGCGTCGAGGAACGCCAGGGCCCGCTCCATGGCGGCCTCACCACCGGCGGTGGGGTGGTAGGAGTCGGTGGCCGTCCGGCTGTAGCGGGTGGTCCAGGAACCGCCGTTCTCCCGGGCGAAGGCCGGCCCTGCCGTGGAGTGCCCGGAGGCGAACGTGGAGGTCCGCACGAGGGCGGTCGCGTGGGCGAGCTGCTCGGCGGCCTCCGGGTCCACGCGGCGCAGGTCGGCGTAGGCGTCCACGAGGTTGACCAGGTAGGAGACGCCGCCGTTGGCCGCCGCGCTCACGCACAGCATGATCGTGGTGCGGATCTGGCCGAGGGCCTGGAGCGTGCCGTCGCAGTGGATGTTCTGTCCGGCCCGGTCCTGGAAGGGGTGGTCGCCTCCGGACGCCGCGGTGAGCTGGCTGACGCCGGAGGCGGTGGTGTGGCTGCTCGCGGTGTACAGAGGCGGGGTGAACACCTCGCCCAGCTGCAGCGCGGCGGACAGCTTCCGCAGGTCCTCGGCGCAGGGCACGACACCGGGCACGTGCACGATGGCGTACCCGCGGCGCTGGTAGCTGTCGGCGACGAGCTGCCGCACGGTGGTGTCCGGCAGGTTCCAGGCGGTGGCCTCGATCGGCGGGGCGGGGGTGGTGGAGAAGGCGGGCATCTGCCGGACATCGGTGGCGGTCCGGGTGATGAGCGGGGTGGGCATGAGCGCGGTCCTTCCGCAGGCGAGGGTCAGATCACGGCCGGGGCCTGCTCGCGCAGTCCCGGGTGCTGGGTGAGCAGGGCGTGGATGGTGTCCAGGTGGTGGCGCTCAGTGCGGTCCGGGGCCCGGCGCCCGGACTCCAGCAGCGCCAGGAGCGGGTTGAGATGCCGCTCCAGGGCGAACCGGCCCCGGCGGGGGCTGCGAGCGTCATCCAGGGCGTCGAGGTAGCGCGCCCGGTCCGGGCCGTCGGCAACCGCCCGGCGCAGCGCGGCGGCCAGGGCCTGGGGGTGGTCGGGGTCGACGACCGGGCCGATCCCGAGCGCGGCGACCACGTCGCCGGTGGCGCCGTAACCGTCGACGACCACAGGCAGCCGGTACAGGGCGGCATCACGCAGCCGAAGCCGGTGGCAGGTCATGTTCTCCGCCGTCCGCCCGCCGGTGATCACCACGGCGCGGGCGGCCTTCACCCACCCGTCCCGCGCCCGGTGCGCCACCGGACCGTCTGGCAGGATCAGCCGGTCTTCCACGCCGAGTTCGGCGGCCTGGGCGAGCAGCGGTTCGAGCCGGCCGGGCGGCGGCGCGTACAGCAGCCGCAGCGTGAAGCCGCTGGTGCGATCCACCGCGAGCGCGTGCAGGACGGGGGAGGGGTGGCAGTAGTCCCACACGCCGCCGTTCCACAGCAGCTCGCACACCCCCTCCTCGCGCACGGCGGCGGCGTCGGCCGCTTGGAGGGAGTGCCGGTTGTAGCCGATCGGCACCAGGCTCACCAGGCCCGCCAAGTCGGCGCCGGCCCTGTGGTGCAGAGCCGACATCCTGCCCGCCGCGACCAGAGCGCCCAGCGTCGAGGCGCGCTCCGCCTCCGAGCGGACCAGCAGATGGTCGGCGAGGAGCAGCTGAAGCCGCCATCGCGCGACCGTGTCCCGGTACAGGGCGTCCGCGTCAGCTCCGGCGAAGGAGTCGAAGTGGAGGTGCTCGATGGGCGGCGCGTTCTCCACCGCCAGCAGCGTGCCGCTCTCGTAGGCGGCCAGCAGGACTGCCGTGTCGGGCAGGTCGGTGCTGATCAGCGCATCGCTGGACGCGGCGACCTCCTCCGGCCGTCCGGCGACCACGGTGACACCCGGGTGGGTGAACGCCGAAGGGCGCGGTGCGCAGACGGTGACCTCGTGGCCGGCGTCGGCGAGGACCTGGGCGATCTCCCATAGGCGCAGTCCGATCCCGCCGAGCTGGTCATCGACCGGGTACGGCCCGGCGAGGATCCCGATCCGGCTCATGAGGAGGCCCCCGTCCAGTGAGCGGTGACCGCGGGCCACGTTCCCAGGTCGGTGAACGGACCGACCTCGACGGCCGCCGCCCGAAGAACGGCGTCCAGCTGGTGCGGGCGCTCGGCCTGGCCGAGGGTCGCCTGGTGCAGCGCGCCGACGAACTCTTGCGCCGCGCTGGGGGCGAAGGCGTAGCCGAACCAGACCGCGTTGAACCGCTCCACGCCCGACAGGCCGGGCTTGTCGGCGAAGTCGGTGACCCGCAGCAACCCGCCCGCGTCCCGCGCGACGTGAAGGGACCCGTCCGCGGCCAGGCGCTCGGCGTCGTCCTCCATGGAGGCCAGGAACACCGACTCTTGTCCGGCGTGGATCAGGTCCAGGGCCTTACCGACAGCCGTCGGGGCCGGGGCGTGCAGAACCTGGTCGGCGAGGAGGACCAGGTTCGCGGGCCCGTACCAGGGCGCAGCGCCCAGGACCGCGCCTGTCGACTCCGGCAGGGCCGGGTCCTGCCGGACCACCGCGAGCGGCAGCTTCATCTCGAGACAGCGGCGCTCCAGGTGACGCGCGGTCGGCTCCCGGTCCTCCCCGAGGACCGCGACGAGCCGCAGCCGGCCCGCGTGCGGCGCCAGCAGATCCAGGGTGTCGTCCAGGGCGACGCGGCCCGGCCCGATCGGCAGCAGCTCTTTCGGCGTGGGCAGTCCCAGCCGGGAACCACGACCCGCCAGCGGGAGGATCACGGTGTCGCGGATCCCGGTCATCGTGCACCGCCCGCACTCACGTTGGAGATCGCCTGCGTCAGCGTGCGCGCGCCGTCCTCGGCCTCCGCCTCGCTGATGATCAGTGGAGGGGCTACGGTCAGGACCGGACCGAAGGCCCGGATCAGGACGCCCTGCTCCTGCGCGGCACGGGCGACCAGTACGGCCAGCTCCATCGAGGCCATCTCGACGCCGATCAGCAGGCCCAGGCCCCGCACGTCCCGCACCACATGCTGCTGCTTCAGCGGAGCCAGCGCGTCCAGGAGCTGCGTGCCGCGCGCGGCCGCGGCCAGGACGAGCTTGTCGTGCTCGACGATGTTCAGGACAGCAAGGGCCGCGGCGCAGGCCGTCGCATGCCCGCCCGTGGTGTGGCCGTGCCGCAGTCCGCCCAGCAGCGGGTCGCGGGCGAAGTCCGCGTAGATGTCTGCGCGCACCGTCACGGCGGCCAGCGGCGCGTACCCGCCGGTCAGGCCCTTGGCCGTGGTGATGATGTCCGGAGCCGCACCGGCGGCGCCGAGGTCGTGCTCGAAGCCGAACATGCGGCCCGTGCGGCCGAACCCGGTCGCAACCTCGTCCGCGATCAGCAGGATCCCGTAGCGGTCGCACACGGCGCGCAGCGCGGCCAACTCCCCGGCCGCAGGGACGATGACCCCGCCCACGCTGAGGATCGGCTCGACCAGTACCGCGGCGACCGACTGCGGGCCGACGGCCAGGATCTGCTCCTCCCACTCGACGGCCCCGGGGACCCGGCACCCGTCGTGGGTCTCGCCAGCCGCGCACGCCGCACAGCGCGGGGTGGCCAGGTGGGCGTACCCCTCGGGCAGAGGCCCGGCGCCCTCCCGCCGGAACGGCGAGGCCGTCGCAGCGATGCCCGCGGTCGTCGCCCCGTGGTAGCCGTCGGCGAAGGACATCACCACGGTCCGCTCCGGGCGCCCCTGAAGGCGGTGCCACATCCGGGCGATCTTCACCGCAGCCTCGGTCGCCTCCGACCCCGAGTTGCAGAACAGGGTGAACTCCAGCGGCTCAGGCAGCAGGTCCGCGATCCGGTCGGCCAGCTGTCGCGCCGGAGGCGTGGACACCTCGGCGAGGTCCCAGGTCATCAGCCGGCTCGCCTGGTCGCGCATCGCTTCGACCACCGCCGGGTGGCCGTAGCCCACGGTGGCGTTCAAGGTGCCCGCCCGCAGGTCGAGATAGTTACGGCCGTGGTCGTCCCGGACGTGGCAGCCGCGGCCGGAGACCAGCATCAGCCGCTGCGTCTGCTGGATCGGGCTCCAGGGGTGCCATGTGCGGTCGCGGCCGCCGAGCGGGGCGGACGACAGATCGGAAGGGGTCACGTGAGCTCCTTCAGCGCAGGGTGCGGTGCGGTGTCGGCGCGTCCGGCGCCGGCACCGGGCACGGCGTGCTCGGTGAGCAGGCGGTCCGCGATCTCCCGCGCCATGTCGGCCGGCGTGCGCAGACTGCTGTCGATCACCATGAGCTGGTCGTGGCGGCGGCCCATCCCTTGAACGTGGAAGGCGTGGAACCGGTCGGTGAACGCCTGGTCTTCGACGGTGCGTTCGTCACGGACATCGATGTGCTCCCGGCCTTGAGCCAGACGGGCTGCCCGTGCTTCGGGTGAGGCGTGGAGGAAGACGGCAAGGTCGAACCGGGCGAAGGTGCGAGGCCATCGCAGAGCGAGTACCGCCGCCAGGTAGGGCCCGCCGGCCATCCCGAACGCCACGGTGCGATCCCCATAGCCGTCCTGGACGATCACGTGGCCTCGCGGCCGCGGAGGGAAGATGTGGACGAGTATCCCGTCGAGCAGGAACCCGCCGATCACGTACGCGGTGGTCGTCCACCAGCTGTCCGGCTGCCGGGCGGACGAGAGCTGCCGCAGCAGTGGTTGGAGGGGGTGCAGGCCGGCGAGCATGCCCCGGTGCCGGACAGCCGGGACGCCGCGCCCTTCCAGCTCGGCGACCAGGGCCCTCACCAGGGTCGACTTCCCGGCCATGTCGACGCCGTCGACGAGGACCCGAAGTTCCCGTCCCCGCGCACGAGAACGGCCAACGCGGCCGGTTGACGCCGGCTCGGAGGTGTTCACGCCACAGACCTTTCGTTCGTGACATCGCCCGTCCCGTTGTGCGGAACGTGACGTCTCTCCAGCAGGGCGATCAGGTCGCCGCGCGGCGGGAGGCTGACATCGGCCCGTCGCTTGCCGAGGGACTCGGGATCGGCGACGGGATACATCTCGAGCCGTCCCTCACGCAGCCAGTACTGCGTCCCGAACTGCTGGGCACGCCCGCTGCGCACCAGGCACCGGTCGTGCAGGTGCGCCCACTGCGCCGATGTCGCCTCGCCGCGGCGTACGGCCTCGGCGAGCATCCGCAGCAGGGTGACTTGGAAGGCCGGGTCGTGGTCACAGTGCAAGGCGATGGTCAGGGCCGCCTGGCTGCCTTCCGCGCCGATCAGCGTCCGCCCGGGCCAGGAACACAGCTGGGCGGCGATCCGGCGCAGGGCCTGTGCGTCGGCGGCGATGCTGTGCCGGGCCGCGTGCAGGACATCCTGCGGCGCGGCCTCGCGCTCATGACCCGCAGCCCGCCACGTCGCTCCTGCGGCCTCGACACGGCCGATCAGGTCCTGCGCGAGATCAGGGCGGGCCGGCGTACGGAACTCGGCGGTCACGACGCCGCCGCCCGTGCCGAGCCCGGACAGGCGGTCCGGCTGTTCTGCCGTGTGGAGGGGGTGGTCAGCTTCACGGGGCATCCTTCGAGGTGACACAGGCGTGGACGATCTCGGTGGTGCTCTGCGCGGCCCCAACCGGGGCCAATCGCTGGGGAACGGGGAAGCCCGGCGTCGAGCCGCCGGCACCTGCCGCGGCCATGAGTGATCGCTGGGATGACCGAGTGTCGATCAACTGGACCTCTCCCGTAAGGAGTTGTCGGTAGTCCCGCGGGTAGTCCCGGCCGGTTCATCGCTACGCTCAGCACCGGCGCTGCTGATTGGATGACGACGTGGCTGAGAACACCCACCCCCTGGCACTGGCGCGCGCCGCAGTCGGCATGACCGGCGTCGATCTCGCCCGAGCGATCTGCGCGGCCGCCGCACGACGAGGGCTGCGATCCGGCGTGGACAAGCAGCGTGTCCGCAAATGGGAGGTCGCCGGTGTCAGGCCCGACGCCGACTCCCAGGAGTACATCGCCGAGGTGTTCGGGATCCCCCCGGAGTTCGTCGACGTGAAGGCGTGGCCGAACTGGCTGCCCGACGCCGGAATGACCCCCCTGGGCCCCGCCAGTACCGTGCCGGCCCTGCGAGAAGCATTGAGAGCATCCATGGAGCGATCCCGTCGCTTTGTCCTGTCCGCGATCTCCAGCACAGCCCTGATCACCTTGGCCGGTACCTGGGCGGCCGCCGACACGTGGCTGGAGGCCACGGACAGAACCCAGGGGAAACCCATCGGCGAAGACCTCGTCGCCCTCCTGGAGGAGACCAGTGCACGGCTGACGAGCCTGGCCACTCAGGAACGGCAGCACACCGCGCCGCTGATCGTCGCCCACCTGGCGACCGTGACCGACCTCATCGCCGACGGCCGCTACAGCCCCGTGCTCGGCCTGCGGCTCCACGCCCTGGCCGCGCACCTCAGCCAGACCGTGGCCTGGCACCGCTTCGACCACGGACTCCACGGTGAGGCCAGCCGGTTCTGGATCGCTGGCCTCCACAGCGCTCACGCCAGCGGCGACCGCGACATGGGCGCCGCCCTCCTGAGCGACCTCGCCTACCAGGCTTCGTGGCGTGACGACCCCCGCACGGCCGCCCACATCCTGGAACGCGCGCAGAGCCGCACCCAGCACCCCGCCGCCCGCTCGCTCCTTCAACTGCGGCTCGCCCGGGCACTGGCAGCGCAGGGCGAGAGGAGCGCAACCCTCCGGGCCCTGAACGCCGCCGAGCACCTCCTCAACACCACCACACCTGACCCCGTACCGGCCTGGTGCTCCTGGCTCTCCGCAGCCGACCTCGCCGTGGACTCGGGGCGCTGCCTCCTCGACCTCGGCGACACCACCCAGGCACACCGCCTCATCGCCGAAGGCCAAGCACTCCTCCCGCCGAGCCGAGACAAGACCCGCGGGGTATTCCTGGCTTATCGCGCGCAAGGCCACTTGATCCGCCGAGAACCCGAGGCAGCGGCCGCCGATGCCCTGGAAGCGCTCCGGCTCGCGGAACGGATCGGCGCGCCGCGGTGCGTCCAGCTTGTCCGCGACCTGGTTCCCGCCTTCACCCCCTACCGCACGGCTGAAGGCGTACCGCAGCTGCTGCACGCTGTCGCGTAACGGTCCAGGAGCGCCTGCGAAGGCCCACCCCAGCAGCGCCTGCTGGCGGAGGCGGGGCACGACCAGGGTGCGGGGGATCTCGATCTCGGCACGGAGGAGTAAGAGGCCGACGCGCAGCGCAGCGTAGTTGCCCAGCTGGGACTCGTGGAGGCGGCCGTCGCAGGTCGCCGCGGTCTGGCTGATGGCAATGAACCCGTGCACGGGGGGACATGTCGCCCAACAGATGCAGGGCTCGGGCGCGGCGCACCCGGCAGGCCAAGAGGCCGGCCGGTGACAGGGGAGGCGACCGGGCACCCTTACAGACGACCGTAGGCGTCCTCGCAGCGGGGTACCTGCCTGCACCCCGTTCGGCACCAGGTACCTTGCGGGCGTCCTACTCATGAGCGGCTCCCGGCCGGCGTGATGGCGAAGCCCGCGTACCTCGCGAGGCGCTCACGTCAGCGCCATGCTCGGTGAGGACTCTGTCCTGGTGTCCCGCGGGGATGGGGGCATCCACCGTCACCCACCCGCGCCTGCGCGCACTACGCCGCCAGCACGCCGTTTCGAGCGCGCCCCCGTACCCACTTCGCCCTAGACTGATGCGTTTTGAGAGCATTTGGGTATAGGGGAGTGGGTAGAGAAGCGGCGTGCTGGCGGCGTAGCGGACCCGCTCCGCTACGCGTGACCGTACGCAGGAGCAGGGGATCTCGGACGGTGGCAGCCGTTCTGGGCCCGCCTACCGCGCCTGAGGGAGATCACGATGCCGTCCACCGCACCGCTGCTCGACTTGGTCTCCCTCAGCGGGGGACACCCACCCCGCACCCACCGCAGCGACCTGTCCACCTGCGCCGCGCCGGTACGCGTCGCACGCCGATTCGTTCATGCAGCGCTCGACTCGTCCCCCTACGCCGACGAAGTTGCCCTCGTCGCAAGCGAGCTCGTCACCAACGCGCAGAAGCACACCCCGGGAGCCGACCGCCTCGTCCTGGAGGTCTACGGCACAGCCCTGGCCGTACTGACCGTCTGCGACCGCGGCGACGACCCACGTACCGTCACGGCCCGAACTGCCGGCCCGCAGGACACCGACGGGCGCGGACTCCTCCTCGTCAGCGCCTTGGCCGCCGGCTGGTTCGCACAGACCGTGCCCGGCGGCGGAACGGGCGTGAGCGCCGTGTTCGACCTGTCCGCGAAGCCGACCGGATGATTCCCCCCGACCTCACCTCACGCCACCTCGCACCCGGCCTGAGCGTCAAGCCGCTCGCGATGGGCTGCTGGCCGATCGGCGGGCCGGCCGTCAGCATGGGGCATTCCATCGGATGGGGCCGGATCAAGGACACCGTCGCCCTCGCGAGCCTGCGCACCGCGCTGGAACTGGGAGCGGACCTGTTCCACACCGCCGACATCTTCGGCTACGGCCATTCCGAGCGGCTCCTGGGCCGGGCCCTGCGAGAGTCCGGGATCACCGGCGTACGCATCGCAGGCGCGGCCGGCTCCGTCCGCGGCACCGCACCACACCCCTACGCCGCGCCGCGCCTGGTCCACCAGGTTGAGCAGTCCCTGGCCAACCTCGGCGTCGGACGTCTGGACGTCCTCTTCCTCCACACCCTGGACTTCGGACCCAACGACCGGTACCTCCCCGACGTCGCCGTTCAGCTTGAGTCGCTGCGTGCTGCGGGCTTGATAGGGGCGGTGGGGATCCGTGGCCCCCACCCGAGGGCCTGTGACGATCAGGCCCCGGTCGCAACGGCTCCTCGGTTCCGCCGCATCTTCGAGCTGGTCAATCCGGACGTGATCTCCTCCAGGGCAAGCCCGCTGAGCGAGCCCGTCCTCATCGGCGGCGAGGACATCGTGTCCTTCACCGCACGCCGCGGCGTCGCCCTCCTGCTCACCGAACCCCTGGCTCAGGGACTGCTGACGGGAAAGCACCACAGCATGCGTCCCCCGTCGTTCTCGCTGGGAGACCACCGCCAGGACAGCGCCTGGTTCCAGAAGACGGGGCTGGGGATCATCGGCCAGGGGCTGGCCCCGTTGCGTGAACGGTTCGGCGGATCGCCGGCGGCCCTGATGCGCGTCGCTCTGAGGCACAGCCTGCAGCAGCCCGACCACACGGTCGTGACCGCAGGATTCACCAGCCCCGCGCAGGTCCGTGACCTGTTCGACCTCGGTCCGCCCCTGACCGAGGAAGACCTCGTCTTCGTTGCGGCGGCCTATCAGCGCATCCGCCGGGCCTTGCGTGATGCCGGCCCCGCACTCGTCCACGAACCCGCGCTGTGAACCTCCCGGCGCCGGAGTGCGTCAGGGGCGATCCTGTCCGTCCAGAGCAATCTCGTGCACGGTGTCCCAGCGGTAGCTCCGTGCCTCGCGGCGCAGCTCGACCAGCTGCACAGCGTCCACGGTGAACTCGGCCGGGCCACGGTCCCGTAGCGTGCCGACCGCCCGGATGGGCGCGGCCGCGTCACGGTCGCGGTTGTTGTAGAGGATCCCCAGGTGGGGGCGGAACCCGGCGGTAGGCCGCCCGCCCGGCACACCGGCATGCTCCCCGGCCTGCGTCAGCGCCGCATGGACCGCGACCAGGTCTCTCCACGGGGCCAGCGTGAACCGGATCGCCCCGCGCGACCCGGCCATGGGATGCGCCGCCACCCGGAACGGCGCCCCCAGAGTGCCGCGGACCGAAGCGGCCAGGACATCCAGCTGGGCACGGGTGACCTGGTCACGGTTGCCGATCTTGGCCATGGTGACGTGGAGCCCCTCCGCGGGCACCGGATCCATCCCAAGTTCCGCCAGCAACTCCTGGCAGGCCAGCGCCTCCTCCGCGAGCCCGCCCGCACCTGAGGGAACGAGCATCCAGTAGTAGGCCCTGTGCCTGGGGCTCCACCCCGGCCGGGCCCAGTGGTCGGACATCCGGCCGATACCGCAGAACGCCGCCCAGTCGGCTTCCAGCAGCACCCTCGCATCGTCCAGCGAGGCCGGCGGCGCGGGCGGGAACGCCTTCGGGTCCGTCTCCAGCATCACCACGTGTGTCGCCCTCTCCACCCATGCATCATGACGGCCGGCCCGGCACGTCAGCGCAACTCCTGCACCTGCGCCGCATACTCGCCTACGGCCCTGACTCCGCGCCACCGCTGTCCCAGTTCCAGCAGCTCACCGGCCCGCTGACGGACCGACTGGATCGGGGCCGCCCCAGACGACAAGGCTTCACGGCCCACCCTCATGGCCTCCTCCACCTCCGCCCCCGGCGGCTGCACCAGCGCAGTCGCGACATCCAGACCGACCAGCGCCTGCGTCCAGGGCGACTGCGCGGACACCGCCACGTTCTGCACCTGCGGCGCAAGCAGCAGGACTCGCTTGGCATCCCCGGCCGACAAGTAGGCAGTCACCGCGTTCGCGACCGTCCGGGCCCGACTGTAGGGGGCGAAGGAGATACACGAGGTCAGCCCCGGCGGTAGCCGGGCCTGGTCCTCGCTCAGCTGCAGCGCCTCCTCGATCATCCGGTGCGACTCAGAACGTTCCCCGAGCCGGCCCAGAGCACGGGCCCGCCCGTTGGCCATCAGCCGGATCGCCTGGGGGTCCGCCGGAGCCAGCGCGATCCCGGCGGCGGCCGCCGCGTCCGCCGCAACGTACTGCTTCGCGTAGTACAAGTTCAGGGACCGGGTCCCGGCCACCCACTGCCGAAGCCACAGCGCACCGGCCTCCTCGGCAAATTGGTCGGCCTCCCGGCACAACGCGCCGGCCGTCTTCTGCTCACCGCAGTTCACCGCCATGTAGGCCAGCAGCCCTGACGCCTGGGCCGCCAGCGTCATCAGCTCACGGTGCTGCACCACACCGCTCGCCCGTCCACCGAGCATCACCCCCAGCATCCGCCGCACCAACCTGGCCTCGCCTACGAGCTGGGCGGGCCCTCCCAGCTCGTAGCGGTCCACGATCGCGGCAATGGAATCCCGGGCCAGCACCAGGAGCCCCTGATCCACCGCCTGCGAGGAAGCCCCCCGTGGCCCGTCGAGGATCGACTTCGGGCTGTCCCACCCAGTCAGCGAGGGCACCCCGCCTTGCTCCGATGTGCCTGTGTACGCAGGGGCCTGTTCGTCGTAGGTACGGAACAGCCACTCCACGGGGAGCTGAAACAGGTGCTCCAGGATCCGGGCCCGCTCTGCCCGCGGCCCGGCCGGCGATACCTCGCCCGTCATCCACCGGTCCAGCGTCCGCGATGGCAAATCCACCGTCAGCAACGCCGGATCCGCGTCGATCTCCGCGAGCTCCACACGAGCCCGAGCCCACCGCTCGATCGTCACCGTGTTCGTCCAACGGCGGCGGCGGACTTCCATTTTGAAGTTCGTCGTACGGTACTGCGGAACTCTCATCCGGCCCATCCTCCACAGCATCAGGGCCCGGACTCCGAGCGCAAGCAGAACAGCAATCCGTGGCCCGAAAGGGGCCTCGCCCGGCTAGTCGAAGAGGCTCTCCTGGACAGGGCCGGTGGGCAGGAAGTGCTCTTCCACCGGCCGTGGGCGCCTGCCCACACGATCCTCAACCTGGCGCAGAGTCGACCACCGGCCGGCCGCCACCCCCCTCGCGACCGCACGATGGCAGATCTCCGACGTGGCCCACACCCTCTGCGTAAGGGCTGACCCGGCCCCGGGAAGGTCCACACCCAGCGCCGCGGCCAGCGTCTGCTCCGATACTTCGGCCACCGACGGACACGTGATCTGTGCCAAGCGCATGGCATCCCACACCATCAGGGAGGCCAAGCGGGGACAGAAGGCTCGGTGCTCCCAGAAGGTCGCGGCCTCCACTGCGCCCAGGCGTGCCACCACGAGGTGCGGAGTTTCGGTCAGACGTCGTTCGATCTCGGCGAGGGCCGCTCCGACCGAGCCCGCCGACACGTCCTCCCTTTCCGACGCGGGCTTCGCAACCTCCGCGGCACCCGCAACGCGGGCGTGGACACGCCACTGGGGTGTCCAGCCGGTCCCCTGAATGGCCAGAGCGGCGACGCTGGCCACCCTGACCGTGCCGAACTCCCGTACTAGCTCAAGGCCGACGACCACGAACGTACAAGCTTCGAAATCGCGATCCATCCGCATGCCGTCACCGTATCCGCTTCCGTAAGGGCAAGCTGATGAGTTCGGGCTGCTGCTCACCCGCCGCAGGCGCGTTCAGGCTGCTTCTGGGAGCCAGCGGGCGACGGCCGGCAGGACCGTCGCCATCGCCTCATCGGCGTGTGCGAGCCGGGCGACCTGGTCCATCCGGCGCCGGATGTAGCGCCTGGTGGTCTCGATGTGGACGTGGTCGGCGAACTCCTGGATGTCCTCCAAGGAGGTGCCCTCGTCGTGCTTGTGGGTCAGGCACGAGGCGCGCAGGACGTGCGCGGTGACGTCCCGGCCTTCCATGACACCGGCCCGCTTCCCGAGGCGCGCGAGGAGGTCGTTGACCGCGTGCCGGTCCATCTCCCGCCCCTGGTCATCCAGCATCAGTGCCCCGGAGGACCGGCCGGCGAGGACGACGTCGGCCAGTTGCTCCAATCCGTCCGGCACACCCCACATGCGGCCCTTGGAGCGCTTGCGGAGCACGTCCAGGTGACGGCGCCCGCCGCGCTGCTCGATCTTCTCCAGTCGGGTCGTGCAGCACTCGGTGACCCGCCCGGCGAACGTGTAGATCGTCGCCGGGACGAATGCCTCCCGGGCGGTGCGTGCCGCCGAGATGAGCTCCTGCAGCTCCTCCTTTTCCAGGATCGGTGTCGCCGTCGACTCGTCCTTCGGGTCGATCTGCGGCCGGTCGAACTTCGCCACGGGCGAGATGATCGTCTTGTCGCCGGTTCGCCAACGGGCGTACGCGTACAGGGAGGACACCGTCGACAGGCGGCGCAGGATCGTACGGTCGGAGATGCGTCGGGAGCCGTCGGCGCGCACGCGGGACTCCTCCGAGAGGCGCCACACGCGCACCAACTCGGGGCTGATGTCCCGGAACGACATGGGGAACAGTCCGAGCTCCTCGCGGACCACGGCCGCCCAGTGCCGCAGGTCGTCCGCGTAGTCCCGCGCCGACTGGTCCGACCCGATCCGGGTGTTGGTGAGCCAGTGCATCACCTCGACCGCGGTCTCCTCGTCGCACAGTTCCGTGAGGAGGTCCATGCGGTACCGCGGCTCACCGAGGCGGCGGGTGCGCGCATCGCGCGGCCGTACGCTCCCGAGCCGCGTGCGGGCCGCGAGGAAGGACTCCTCCGCTCTCGGCCCGGCCGGCACGGTGAGCTGACCGCCGCCTCGTGTGATGATCGCCAATTCGCCTTCGCCCATGATCGGGCAGCGTAGCGCCTGACCGATCCTCGCGTCCGTCGGACTCCCCCGCAGGACCCGTTCTAGCGATCCACATAACAAACATTATGAGGAATCCTGGAAGCGATCCTCCGGCAACGGGCCGGATTGGCCCGAAGGCCTCCCGCGAGGCGGCGAACAGTGCCAGGATGGGCAGTGAAGATCGGCCAAGGCGAGGAGAACCCGGTGAGCGAGTCGACGGAGTCGAAGCACCGGCCGGACTACCCGCCCAGGACACCGTCTCCTCAACCGCGCCCGGTGTACCCGGACCGGCCGAACCCGCCGTCCACCCCCGTACCGGACAACCCGAGCAAGCCGCCGACGAAGTCCCTCATCCCGCCCGGCCTGGGGGAGTCCCGGCCACTGGCCGCGTCCACCCGCATGGAAGTCCGCAACCGCCGCGTCGCGAACTGGGTCCTGACCGGGGACCGTTGGGCCGCGAAGAAGGCCGTCGACAAGGTCACCGCCACCGTACGCGGCTGGGGCTACACCCGGCCCGAGGACACCACGGTGGACACCGTCGTACGGCTGCTGGTGGGCGCCGCCGTCGCCGACGAGGGCAAACGGATCAGCGTCCACCTCGCCGACCAGAACGGCATGGTCCTCGTCGTCGTCCTCTCCCACACGGCCGCCGACCCCCAGGGCGACCTGCTCGCCGAACTCGCCGCCGTCGAGGGCACCGCGTCCTGCGGCACCGAGGCCTCGGACGAAGGCCGCAGGGTATGGGCGCTGCTGGACACCCTGCCGCCACGCCGCCGCGCAGCGGCCTGACCCCGGCGAGCGCACCCTTAGTAAGTGAAACAAAGCTGGACGGGGGCGTAGCGGGCCGCCGACGGGGGGAGCGCGACGGCCTTAGAGGGGTTCCGGGAGCCGCCGAAGCCGCACGCGGCCCGCTGACAGCCTCTCGCGCGTCGGAGATCCCATCACGCGGGCGGCTCCACGTTCGGCCGCACACGGTGCCGTTCTGTGGGTCGATATTCTGACAGTCGCTGCCAGAATCGCCGTCTCGGGCGGCCCGGCGGGCGACCACCCCGTAACGTTGAGGGGTGGTCGCCTGCCGGGCCGCGGCGCCGGCAGCTCCGGGGGAACCGACGTACCACCTACTGCCGTTAGGAGGTGACCACCCTCCGACCAGGCGATATGCACGCGGCGAGGCGCTGTATGACCCGCAGAAAGCTTACCGGAGACGCAGCGGACCAAACCGGCCCACAAAGCACCGATTACATATTCCAGGAACACCGTGGACGTACGATCACGAACCAAATACCCACGGAAAACGTAGATATGGATTCACCACATAAGAATCCGCCGAGCTAAATTTGGTAATACCAGGCCCCTGGGAATACACGAGCTGTAGACTCTCATGTGTCACAGCGTACGAGCCCACGTTACGACGCTCGTAACGGCGAAGGCCCGCCGCGGACAACCGCGACGGACCTCACCCCCCGGACGGCCGCCGGGCCTGGTGAACACAGGCCCGGCCGGCTACCGGAGCAGCGCGACCACGGTCGCGCCCGCGACGACCAGCTCCGCCAACGGAACCGCGGCGAGCGCCGCCCGGTGAACCTGGGCCAGCACCCGCCTCAGCCGCTCCCGCTTGCGACCGCTCGCCTGTTCGGCACCCATGAGTGCCCTTCCTCCTCTTCGGAGCACACCGGACGCGTACCCCTGGTGATGGCACCCGGGGTCGAATTCCCGAGTTGCCTGTCCAGGGGCACCACCCAACGCGCCACGCGGCAGAGGATCTAGCAAGACGACCATATCCGCTTCGAGACACTCGGGAGGGAGAAATCATGGAATTAGTCGAAGGCGGCCCGAGGTCGCTACGGAGTGGTAATGCGGAATGTCAGGGGGCAGCCTATTCGGCCTGCTCCTGAAGAACTCCAGCGAGCGCCCGCAGCACCAGCGGGCGCGACATCGCGGGCGCCGCCCGACGCGACAGATCCCGCCCGCCGCCCGGCACGTACTCCGCGCGCAGCGCCACCCCCAACACCTCCAGCGCCGCTGCCTTTGCCGTGCGCGCGGCCAGCACCGCCTGGACTGCCTCCTCCACGGTCGGTGGGTGGTCAACGCGTTGACCACCCACACCCGGCACCGGGCCTGACGGTGCGTGGTCAACGCCTTGACCACGCTCGGGGGCGCCCTGCCCCGGCGGGTCGTACTCCCCGGAGCCGCCGTAGCGGAAGCCCGGCTCACCCGTCAGCTCCTCGTCGTACGCGTCGATCCGCCGCTGCAGCGCGGTCGCGAAGAAGTCCGTGTCCAGATCGGCGACCTGCCAGTCCCGCGCCCGCGGCCAGGGCCCCTCCTCGATCGCGGCCACCGCCGCGGCGTAGGCGGGCCGGCCGTGCTGACGCGGCCGGTACCCCAGATCCGCCTCGCACAGCGCGCACATCGCCATCAACCGCTCCCCGGTGTGCGGGATGTCGTCGGCGTGGACCTGCGCCTCCAGCACCCCGGCCCCCGGCCGAGCCACGTCCACCAGGACCTCGACCTGCGGCCCCGGCACCCACACCCGCACGTACGTCGAGGGGCACCGCGGGCAGCGCGGACCCGGCGGTCGCGGTGGACTCTTCCGGCGGCGCGCCTTCCCCGCCTTCGCGCGCCGGCGCTTCAGCTCCACACCTCGTACTGCTCCCAGGCCCGCCCCAGCGTCTCCAGGGCGGCCTCCATGACGCCGAGTTCCTCCAGGTGTTCCCGGAAGACGTCGATCTCGTCAGGCCCGTCCGGCCAGAGGGGATCCGCCGCGGCGTCTCGCGCGAGATCCCCGATCGCCGAGCCCTCCCCCTCGAAGGCGGCCAGCCACTGCCCGAACCCGCTCAACCCGCTCTCCCCTCACGCCTTCACCTGCTCCACACGCTACCGGTGGCTGGCGCCGCGGAACCCGCAGAGTCGCAGTCTGCGCCACCCTGTTGCTCAGGTGGGGCCGAGGCGTTCAGCCCGGCAGCGATCAGCTCGCGCAGCACGTCCGCCCGGGGACGTCCGGCGGCGAACTCGCTGACCCGACGCTTGGCCTCCTCGTCCAGGCGGACCTCCCACTTTGAGCCGATCGCGGGGCGAGCCCGACGGCGCGGCGCTCTTACTCAAGGGCCAGGACCCTGCGGGACCTCGTGGTGGGACGTACGGGTACGAAGCCGGTCCGCTGCGGTGTCGAGCGCCGCGTGCAGCTCGGGCAGGAGGGCGAGTGCGGCTTCTACCGCGGCCGCGGGGGGCTGCTCGTCCGCCTGCACGGCGCTGAATGCTTCCAGCGGGGTCAGGGCGGCCATGCGGCGGCGCCACGCGCGCTCTGCGTCGCCACTGGCGTAGCGCTGAGTCAGGGCCTCGACCTGCGTCAGCTCGACACCGGCGAGGAACCCGGCGATCCCCTTCTTCGCGACGTGATCGCAGATCACCTGGGACTCACCGCCCCATCCCGGGCCGCCGGAGGCCTTGGACTGCGCGACGATGTTGGCCACGATCGCCACCTCGCGCCCGCGGGCCTTGGGGTTCCTCGTCTTCTCGAAGAACTTCTCGACGTCGAAGGGGTGAATCCCGGGGCTCTGGAAGTCCTTGTCGGCCGGGGAGGCGTCCAGGGTGAGGCGCAGCACCCCGAGGGCGTACGTCTCCTGCGACAGCGTCCGCTCGTACAGCAGCCCTTCGGCCGCCTCGGGCTCGGCCGACTTGGCGGCGCGTCGCACCTGCGCCACAGTGGGGCCGTCCCGCCACGCGAAGTTCCACTCGCGGCGGGCCTCGTCGTAGCGGGGCTCGATCGCACCAGGGCCCCAGGGCAGGCCGAACTGCCCGGTCAGCGCGCTGGCCAGCCGCCGGAGGCGGGCAGAGCGGTTAGCGACCGCCATCGGGACCCTGCACGATGGTGACTTTGCGGCCGGTGAGCCGGGAGAGCTCTTCGGCGTCGCCGGCGTCCATCGCGGCACGCAGGTCAGCATTCCGCTTCAGGTCTGCCAGGAGCTGGGCCTTGACCTGCTCGTCCTCCAGGCCGTCGATCGGGAACAGGGACCGCCCGGCCGCGTACGACTGCACGAACGCGGTGGCGGCCTGGTGGACCCGCTTCCCGTCGGCGTCGGGAGCGGCGAATCGGCGTACAACCCGGCCGTCCTCGTCGCGCTCGACACCGCCGCGGCTGTCGGGGACGGTGTCCGTTAGGCGCCGCTGGAACCTCTCGACGCTGTCGCGCAGCTGGTCGGCCGTCTGGTTGGCGTAGTACCAGTTCCCGTCCTCGGCAGCGCCGAGGAAGCGGCTGAGGAAGTCCACGACCCCGGCAAGGTCTTTGGCAAGGTTCTTCTCCTCGCTGGTGCCGGCCAACAGGTCGTATACCGAGGGTCCGTCGGTCATTTCGCGCCCTTCGCCGGGAACTTGAAGTACGGGCAAGTCTTCCACGACCACGGGATGCGCAGGCCCGGTATCGGCTCACGGATGGAGGAAGGTCGTTGTACTCCACCATGCCCCGCCAGCCGGTGGGTGCCGAACAGTAAAGGTCCTTTGAGGAGATGCCCGCCCCCACAAGAAAGCGGGCATTCAGTCATGAACGCCGCCCCACGCTGGGTAGGGTGCGGAACATCAACCCCGCACCCACCGTAGGGAATCACCCGTGGACGCATCCGCGAAGAGTCTTGAGCTCGCCTACCGCGACGAGCTCGTCGCCCTGGACGACGCGGAGAGGAAGATCCGGGCTCTCGCCAACACCATCATGCAGCGCACCACCCGGGTCGAGCGCCTGCACATTGCCCGCGAGGAACTAGCCCGCGTCACCGGGCAACCGGCACCGGTCGACGCGCGGGCGGGGAACAGCCGCCGCCTCCTGGCTCAGCTCTCCGCCCTCGGCATCATCCCCGGCACCCACGAGAACGTCGCCAACGACCTCCGCGCCGCCTGTGAGCGCGTGGGCGCGGGCCCGGCCGACTACGGCATCATCGCCGAGGAACCGATCGGGGGCGAGGGCCAGGGCGCCCCGGCGGCAGAGACCGTCGAGGCCCTGCCGGACCCAGAGCGCGCGGAGATCCCGCAGGACCCCCTGTTCGACGCCGACGACCTCCAGACCCCCGGCCCGGCCCCGGAGAGCACGGCGAACACGTCCTGGTTCGCCGACCTCGACGCCCAGCAGGCGGCGAGGGCGGAGACGCACGCCTCCTCCTGGTACGCCGCGCCCCGCGCCCCGGAGGCCACCTACAGCCTCGCCAGTGGCTACGCGCCGCCGTCCGAAGGCGGGCCCGCAGCCGGGCAGGAGGCGATCCGGGGGGTGTCGGAGGTCCAGGCGGGGAAGCCGGACCGGGTGAAGACCGGCACGTTGGCTGAGCCCGCCGGGGAGGCGGTGGTGATCCCGGCGCAGGCGAAGGCGCAGGAGGCCGGGGCAGATGACGCGAACCTCACCGAGCTCACCTACAAGGTCCTTGCCGCCGCGGTGGAGCCTCTGACCGCCGGCGACGTCGCCCAGGCCCTCGGCGCCACCCTCGGCCGCGAGGTGGACAGCCGGGAGGTGGAGAACACCCGCAACCGCCTCAACCGCCTCAAGAAGGCAGGGCGTGCCGTGCAACCGGGCCGTGGCCTGTGGGCCGCCCCCACCGCCCCGGCGCCCAGCCGGAAGAGGAAGAAGGCGGCGGTGTCCGCCGCGGAGAGCGTCGCCGGACACTGAACCAGCCGCAGTGTCGCCGGACACCCTCTCACTGCCTGTTTCTGATCCCTATCCGTGCAGGTCAGCGACAGAGGTGGAAGTGCAGGGCGAGACTGACCCGTTCGGAGAACGGTCACGGTGACGGTTCCGCGAACGGAACTCCCGAGGCAGGCCTTGATGTCCTAGCTCGGACACCAGCCGCAAGGTAGCTACGGGCGACGCTCTGAACCAGCTCAAGTCCCCGCCACCCGCCCGCACCCGCACCTACGCTCCCCGGCATGACCCTGACAGCGATCCTCGCGGCGACCATGGCCCCCGCGCCGGCTCCGGCCGCGCCGAGCCCGAGCTACTTCCCGTTCCTGATCGGCGCCCTGGTCACCATTGTCGTCACCATCGTCATGGGCGCGGTCAACATCCGCTCTACCCGTGAGCTGACCCGCCTCACGCTCGACGAACAGCGCGCCCAGCTCAACGCGAAGGCCGACCACGACCGGGCCGCCGACCTGCGCACCGCCCAGCACACCGCATACCTCGCGTTCCTGAAGGACATCAGTGCCCTGCTGGTGGCGTGCGACGTCTACTCGGCCGACCCTGCGGACCTGGAGCCCGGCCGCTGGGAAGGAAACGAGACCGACGAGACCTCGGAGCTTCCCCAGCCCCTGCGAGCGCGTGCCGGGAAGATCCGCGAGTCACTGGCCGAAGTCCGCCTGGCCGGCGGCCCCGAGGTCGGGACGCTGGCCAGGACGGTGTTCGGGAAGGTTCTCCGCCTGGCCGACCAGGGCGTGGCCGTCGCGCATCAGCGGTTCCTGCGGGACGCCGTCCCGGACGGCGACATACGAGGCGCCAACCACGCCGATACCCAGCTGGCCAACTACCTGCACGACTACCGGATGGTGCGCGCCGAGTACGCCGAGGCCCGCCGGGTGTTCCTCGCGACGGTCCGGGCGCAGCTGTGGGGGCCCGACGCCTAGATCACCTCGCTACCTTGCGGCTGGTGTCTGATCTAGGACACCGAGGCCAGGCACGGGTGGCCCGAGTGACTGAGGTCGAGTTCACCGTGGTGAACTCGACCGAGGGGTGGCGTTGACGGCCGCGAATGCGGCCTGGAGGGCCTTGTTTCCAAGGGTAGCGAGAGGTCTCGGCCGTGGGATCAGAAACAGGCAGTCAGCCCTGAGGTGCGGTGTTCGGTTCCGGTGCCGGAAGGGGGCCGACGGGTTCCCGGTGAGCTCGCAGGGTGCGGGATGTCCCCGCCGACCTTCAGTCGGCCGGGGTGTGCCGGGACACCCCGGCAACGGCCCCGGCTGCGCGCGCCGTAAGCTCGGCGATCACCGCCGTCAACTCTTCACCCGTCGGCCCGCTCTCGAACCGGTGCTCCTCCGCCCGCCCGTTCTCGTGTATCAACAGGCGGAAGGGGGCGGTGGCCGAACGGATTGAGGCGGAGGGAGGGATCGGCCGGGCCCGCACCTGGTGCTCGCGGCCGTCGATCGGGTAGACCACCGCGCTGGCCACCGCCTGCTCCACCTGCGCCGGCGACCAGTGGAAGCGGCGCCCGGCGCCGTCGAGGTCGCGGAAGCGGTGCACGGCGTAAAGAGATGTTGACCTGGGGTCGTGGCTGTCCTGGTGACGCTGCTCCACCCACCACACCACCGGTCCGGCCCCCGCCCGTTCGTG
Source organism: Streptomyces sp. NBC_01244 (assembly GCF_035987325.1). NCBI lineage: Bacteria > Bacillati > Actinomycetota > Actinomycetes > Kitasatosporales > Streptomycetaceae > Streptomyces > Streptomyces sp. NBC_01244. The sequence goes on along the minus strand of NZ_CP108490.1, from coordinate 148,500 downwards.
CGCCCCGTTCCGTAGGCGTACGGGTCGTCCGTTCATCTTTCCGGTCAACCGGGCGCCATGACTAGTACCTGATCGGTCATTCCGCAGCGGGAGTCAGCTGCTCAGCGGGCGGGGAGAGGCGCGGGGATGAGGGGAGCAGGGGCCCACCAGCCCGCCTGCGTCGCGATCGCCAGGCTCTGCTCGATGGCGCGGTCGATGCCAGCGCCCGGGCCGACCGCAGGGAGGTACAGGACGTGGCAGAGAGCACGTTCGGCGAAGCGGCGAAGCCAAGTCCGCTCGAAGTGGATGCCGGTCACCAGGTCCTCGCCGCCGTAGCGCAGGTTCGCGTGGCCGTCGTCGCCGATCCAGCACTCCCAGCCGGATTCCCGGGGCGTGGGGTCGGCCATGGGGACCATGCCGGTGGCGTGGGGGAAAGCGTTGTCCCGATGGCCGTCGTGGGTGAGGATCAGGCAGGGTCCGAGGCCGTTGCCGTGGCCGACGACCACTGGTTCGGCCTTGAGCTGCGAGAACGTCGGTATCTGCTCCATCCCCGCAGCCTACCGGGGTGTCCCCGGACGCAGCCGCGGGCACCGAGCTTCGGAAGGCGCCGACCCTCGACGGTGCCGCGCGCCGCGGACAGCGCCGGGGCTGGCCTCAGCACACTTCGCCAGCGCGTCGGCGGGCACAGGGTTCAGCTCGGGGAGCCGGTTACGGCCAGGGCGCCGTCACCGTCCCGCTGGATCTCCCGCACCTTCAGCCGGGGAGGAGAGGAGTAGAGGACCGCGCCGCCGACGAAGAGGGTGAACGAGAAGGTCTTGCACCACGAAAGCGTGCGGCGCTGCTGCGGGTCGGCGTCGGGCAGCGTCAGCTTCACCGCGAGCTGGCCGCCTTCGGCGGGCTTGAAGCCCTGGCACACGATCGGCCCGGCCATCTTCATGACCGTGCCTTCGGCCCTGATCTCGACCGCGTCGCCGGTCATCGGGCGCAGCCCGGGAAAGCCGGTCACACCGCCGCTCCCAGAGAGACTTCGGCGATCGGCTCCCACAGGATCTGCGTGCCGTCGTGCCACTGCTCAACGAGGTGGAGACGATCCGCGAGGACGGTACCGGAGAGCGGGCCACCGAGGGCCGCGAGCGCGGCCTTCAGGCTCCCGCTCTCGATGCTGTCGGAGCCCTCCGATGATGGTGCAGTCGGGTATCGGAACTCTCTGAATAGCCCCCCATTGTTGGGGATTGGAAACGACCAGACCCGCTCCGCGTTTCAGTCGTTCATGTCATCTATCGGTGGCCACCAGAAGAGATTCTGATCAACATTTCGGGATGACCAAGCGTGACTGATGGTCAGTTCGATCGCAGATCGTTCTCTCATGTCCAAGTGGCCAGCTCTGCACGGCAGGCGGTGCCATTTGCGTACGGAGCACCCGTGGCAGCCGTCGTTCCCGGTGCCGGTCCCGGGGGAGGCCGGGATTCACCTGTCCGCACGGCGATGATCGGGGTAACGTGCCCCTGCCGAAGCGGCTTGACGATCAGTCAGGGGAACTGTCGTATGTACCTGAGTGTGCCTTTCGAGAACGGCGAGAGCATGGTCGTGGAGCTGCCCGAGGGGCAGGGCTCCGGGGTCCTGCGGGCGACTCGGGGAGAGGCGCTGATCGAGTCGTCGGCTGAAACCTTCGAGTCCGGCCTGGCCCGGGTGCGGCATGTCGCCGGGGTTCTGCTGGAGCGGCTGGCCGACCTGCCCAGGCAGCCCGACCACATCCGGGCCGAGTTCGGGATCAAGATCACGACGGAGGCGGGGCTCGTCGTAGCCAAGGCGGCCGGCGACGCACACTTCACCCTTGAGCTGGAGTGGAGCCGCCGCGAGAGCGGCGGATGAGCCGGCCGCCGGACGAGCGGGACTCACCGGTCTGGGAGCGCGGGATGGCGCGTGTCCTCGACGGTGGGCGCCCGGTGGGGGCCGCGTTCTTGATTTCTGGTCAGCTCCTGCTCACCTGCTCGCACGTCGTCGCCGCCATCGCGGGCATCCCAGACGACCAGGCCCTGCCTCTGGAGTTCCCCGTCGCGGTCGACTTCCCGCTGCTCCCCGGCTGTCCCCAGGTGGCGGCCAGCGTTCAGTTCAGCGTTCCGGTGGCCGCCGACAACAGCGGCGACGTCGCCGTGTTGCGACTGGACGACACGCCTCCGACCGGCACGGTCGCCCTGCGGGTTCTGGAGTCGGACCAACTGACCGGCCACCGCTGGCGTGCGTTCGGGTTTCCGAGGTACTCGGGGCCAGGCGGCAGCAAGGATGCCGGGATCTGGACCCGGGGCACCATCGAGGGTCGCGAGGGCACCGGCTGGTGGCAGCTCACCTGCGACGAGACCGCCGGGTTCCCGCTGGCCGGTGGCTTCAGCGGGGCGCCCGTATGGGACGAGCAGTTCCACGGCGTCATCGGTGTCGTCGTCGCGGTCGAAGGAGACCAGCGGCGACGGACCGGCTACGCGCTGACGGTGGAGTCGCTGGCCCGTGAATGGCCACAGTTACGCTCCCGCCTGCTGGCTGATAGCCCCTTCCGCGAACTTCTGCCGTTCACCGAGCAGGACCAGGCGGTGTTCCACGGACGAGGCCACGAGACACGCCGCCTGCTCGAACTTCTGGAGGAGCAGCAGGTTCCCGTGCTGCCGGTGCTCGGCGCCTCCGGCGTCGGCAAGTCCTCCCTCACCAGCGCCGGCCTCCTGGCACACCTCGGCAACACCACCCACCTGATCGCCCGGATTCCCCACGGGCTGAGGCTGACCGCCGAGGAGCTGCTCGCCTGGGCCTTGGCCTCCGCCGGTGACGCGGATACGAGCACACCGCACTGGGGCGAGCGCTGGAGCGCCCTAGCCCGCCAGCTGGGGGACGAGCACGGGCTGCGCACCGCACTCGAACAGACCTTGGCCCGGCATCCCGGACCATCCAAGCTCCTCCTTGTCGTCGATCAGTTCGAGACCCTGCTCGCGGACGCGCCAGAGACCGCACGCAAGCTGGACACGATGCTGGGCGTCCTGACCGCCCGGCGGACCGACGGAAGCAGGCCCGCCCAGGCCGTCGTCGTCGCCCGGATCGACTTTCTGTCACAGATCGAGCAGCTCCCCGTCCTGCGTGCTGCATGGGAGACGACCCACGTCGTGGTGGCGCCGATGACACGGGACCAGCTGCACGCGGCCCTCACCCTCCCGCTGGAGGGGCATGCCGGCATCCGCTACGCCGACGGCCTGGTCGAGCAGCTGCTGCGCGACACCCCGTCCGGTGCGGCGGCACTGCCAATGCTGGAGTACACCCTGAGCCAGCTGTGGCAACGGCAGGAGTATGGCGTACTCACTGCCGCCGCCTACCAGGAACTCGGCGGGGTCGAGGGAGCGCTGGTCAACAATGCGGAGCGCACCCTGTGGGGATGGGCGGACGAGTCGGAGCGCGAGGCTCTGGAGAGGATCTTTATCCAGCTGGTCCGCCCTGCCGAACAGCTGGATGCCGGGGAACGCGGCCCCGACACCCTCCGGGTCGCCGACCGAACCCAGTTCTCCGATCATGACTGGTCGCTGATCCACCGTCTGGCCAGCACCCGACTGGTCGTGGTGACCCGCCGCCCGAACGGGCTGGACACCGCCGAACTGGCCCACCAGGCACTGGTGGAGAGCTGGCCACGGCTACGCAGCTGGGTCGAGGATAACCGCGCCTTCCGCAGCTGGCAGGAGGACCTCCGGCGCACCATGCGGATCTGGCGGGAACAGGGCCGGTCTCCCGGTCTGATCCTGGACCGGCGTCGGCTCGACGAGGCGCGGCGCTGGCTCGGGACCCGGGCGGAGCAGATACCGGACGAGGAAGCCGACTTCGTCCGGCACAGCGGGCTCGTGCGGGCACGTGAACGACGCAGGCGCAGCGTCCGGTTCGCGGCCCTGTGCATGGCGCTGGTCGTGGCCGCGGCCGCAGTCGTCGTGGCCGTACAGCGGAGCCAGGACAGCAGCGCCCAGCACCGTGCCAACCTCGCGAGAAAGCTCGTCGGGGAAGCTGCCGAGCTGGATGCCGCTCAGCCGGACCGGGCCAAGCAACTGCGCATCGCCGCCTTCCGGCTCGCCCCGACCAGGGACACCTACAACGCCCTCCTCGCGGCCTTGCCCCTGCCGGGGACCATCGCCGACCCCGAGGCCACCGCACTCAGCTCGGGCGGGGGGCTGCTCGCAGTCGCCGGGGGCAGGACGGCACGCCTGTGGAGTCTCACCGACCACGCGTTCCTGGCCGCTGTGCCCGTTGGGGGCACGAGCACGGCCGTCGCGCTCACGGCGGACGGGAGTCTCATGGCGGTGGGGTCCAGTCAGGGGGCGATCGGGCTCTGGGATACCGCACACCCCGACCGGCCACAGCGGCTGGCCGAGGTGACCGGCCCGTCCGGGCCGGTCCGCGGCCTGGTGCTCTCCCAGGACGGCCGCACGCTTGCCGCCATTGGCTGGGACCGCAACGTGAGGGCATGGCAACTCACAGACCGGGCCCGGCCCCGGCTCTTGTCCCTCCCTGAAGCCGACACAGGACAGGCGTCAGGCGTGGCCGTCAGCCCGGACGGTCGTACGGTAGCCGCCGCGGACCTGGCGCGCGGCGTGCGGCTGTGGAGCCTGGCCGACCCCCAACACCCCCTTGGACGGGTAGGCACCCAGCCGCCGAACACGGCGCGCGCGGTCGCCTTCGCCCCGGACGGCCGCTCCCTCGCGACAGCCGGCGACGGCGAGACCGTCCACCTGTGGGACGTCAGCGACCCGCGCAGCCTCGCAGCGCCGAGGGTGCTCGACAAACAGGGCGGGACCTCGGCCGCCCTGGCCTTCAGCCCGAACGGCAGGACGCTCGCGGTGACGCAAGCGACTCCCGAGTTCGGTGACACCAAGCTGTGGGGCTTCACCACCCCCGAGCATCCGGTGGAACTACCCGCGCTGAAAGGCGGCAGCGCTGCCCTGGCCTTCACCCCCGACGGCCGAACCCTGGCCACCCTGGGCCGGTCGGACCACCGGACCCTGACCGCGACGGACCGCGTCGAACTCTGGGACATCGGTGGCGGCGCGGTCCGATCCGCCCTGGCCACGGTGACCCATCCCCAGTGGCCGCAGCTGAAGCTGACGCCGGCGGCGGCGGTCGCCGAGGACGGCCGCCTCCTGGCGACCGGCACACACGACGGCGCCCTTCTGTGGGATCTGAGCAATCCTCGTGAACCGCAACCTGCCGCCCAGCTGGATGCGACCCGCGAGAGCGGAACCGAAGTGGCCGGAATGACCTCCGTCGCTCTGCACGGGCACCTGCTGGCGATCGGCCGGCCCAGAGCGGCCAAGGAGGGAGGCAACGTGGTCGCCACCGTGTCCCTGTGGGACGTCGCCGATCCCCGGAATCCGATCGCGATCAGTTCAACCGGAATCGGACGCTCGACCTCGTCGGCGCGGGTCGAAGTGACCTTCAGCCCGGACGGGCGGATGCTCACGGCGGCCCTCAACTCCAATGAGCTGCGCCTACTGGACGTGACCGATCCAGCCCACCCAGCCGTGCGAGGCGCCGTTCCCACCAACGGCCGCGGGCACCCGGTCATTAGCTTCGACCCGAGCAACACCGTGCTCTCCGTCAGCGAAGGCGCCTCCCTGAACAATGCCGACGCCGACAGCCAACTCTGGGACCTGAGCGACCCCGACCACCCGACCGCACTGACCGCGCTGACGGCACGGCTCAGCCAGGTCACCGCCACCGCAGTATCCCCGCGGCAGCGGCTGCTCGCCTCCTCCGGCGCCGACGGCCTACTCACCCTGTGGGACATCCGGCAGCTCGCCGCGCCCAAGCGGCTCGGGACGGCCTCCGGCGCCACCGGCCCGCTCCGGTCTCTGCGATTTAGCCCAGACGGCACAGCTCTGGCAGGCATGGACGACGGAGGCGGAGTGCACCTGTGGGACGTGTCCACCCCCGAGCACACCACCGTGACCGCAGACTTCCTCCCACTGGACAGCGACAGTGAGAATCACGCCGCACTCACATCACTGCGGGCCGACGGCGGCAGATTCCTCCTCAGCGCCGGATCCCCGGGGACGATCGTGGTCCGCGACACCGCCACCGAGACACTCCTCCAGCGGCTGTGTGACGCGACCGGAATGCCACTGGGCGCCCCCACCTGGAAGCAGTACCTCCCCGACATCGACTACCAGGCCCCCTGCGGCCGTCCCAGATGACCCCAACCTCCACCGTCCCACGAGCAAGTGAGGTCCCCATGTACCTGCTCCGACGCCACCGGCCACGGCGACTCGCCACCATGGCCATGGCCGTTGCGACGGCATCCACCCTGGCCACCAGCTGCTCCGACGTCCACCCCTCAGACCAGCCACCCGCCGTCAGCAGCCCCGCTCCGGACGGCCCGTCAGCCATCTCCTCGCCCAGCCCGCACCCGGTCGACCCCTCCCTCTTCGCCGGAGAATGGAGCGGACACGGCCGCTATCTCACGATTGCCCAGGACGGTTCCTTCGAGGCCGGCGGACGGACCTACTACAACTGCGCAGAGGAAAACCGCACGCCCTGTGACACCTGGGCCGCCGACGGCGAAATCACCAGCGGTCTCCACGCCACAGGACGCCTCATCAGTGGCGAGGGGACGAACGCTACCGGCGAGGTCGCGGAGAGCAACGACCTGAAATGGCTCCCCAAGGGCGCTGTCACCGTGACCCTCAACCCTGCGATCGACAGCGTCTACTTCGGGGGCATCCTCTACTGCGGGCCCAAAGCCCCACCCGGAGTGTGCTGATCGTCTTCAGCGGTCAGGTCCAGGACATCATCAACTGCATGGCATCTCCACACGTCATGGGTCTGTCCCCGGAATCAGTCGGTGTGGGTCTGTGGGCGAGGGCGGGTAGCGGAGCGGGCGGCGACCGCGGCGGCGTAGGCCATCCAGCTCCACCGCGACGTTCCCGATCGCGGGCCGGTCGAAGGTGATGGTGAAGGGCTGTACCTGCCGCGCCCAGCCTTCGACGTCATCGAGGAGGGCGTCCAGGTCGACGCCCTCGAAGGGCAGGCCGACGGTGTGCAGGAGGGTGCAGTGGATGCGGTGCAGCGGCACGCCCGGCAGCCCGGGCCGGAAGAATCCGGTGTACGGCGCCGCGAGGGCGAGCGCCTCCTCAGGCGTCGGCAAGAGGTGCCAGTGGAGGTCACGGCGGCCCGCAGGCCAGATCCCTGAGACCCGGTCAAAAAACGATTCCACCCAACGCCCCCAACATGTTTATGGACTTGTCCGTCGCGAGAGCGTCCCACACCCCCGCCCGGAAGGTCAGATGGTGATGGAGAACCGGGTGCGGAGCTTGTGCATCCCGGCGGTGTACCCGGGACCCCAGCGGGTCATGCTGAAGTCGAACGTGTCGTCGTACGAGCCCTCCTGGGTGCGGTGGTCCAGCGCGATCTCCCGCCACTCAGATGCGAGCGGCCAACCGCGACCTGACCCTCGCAGGCGCCATCGTCCTCGCTCCAGGCGAGGCGTCCGCGAACTGGATGGAGCCGCAGATGCAGACGATCTCGGGTCGGTCGGGCACGGGTCAGTCCTTCGGTCGAACGGGAAGCCGTCTGTGGGCATAGGGGCCACGAGCGGATCTCGGGAAGGAGTGGCAGGTGGCCGCGCGAGCTGCAGGAGCGCCTGCGAGGCGTCGAGGTCGCCGGGGGACAGGTCCCGGATTCGGTTAATGCTCATCCATGGCCGACCACCGCCGTGCGCAGCGCGAGGGATCGGGCGAGTTCGGTCAGGTCCTCGCGAATCTCGTCGGCGAGGACAGAGTCGGGGACGTCCGGGGACGCCTTCGTGGACTCGATCAGGAGCGTGCCGCCGGTCATGTCGTGCTCGTGGGCGTGGCGGGCGAAGGCGTGGAAGAGACCGGCGAGGACGTCCGTCCCGCCGATGGCCATGGCGACCGCCTGCTCGCGGGTCAGGCTGCTCACGAACGCGGCAGTGTCCGATTCGGCGTGCTCGTCGTCGGGAGGCCGGGACATGAGCCCGACGAGCGTGGCGAAGTCAGCGAGGCCCCGCACCTGGTTCTCCACTGCCCGCTCCCCGCCTTCTGCCCGCGGTGGGTGTCCTGCGACACTTCGCCGGCGCCGGTGTCCTTCGAGACTCCGAACCTACCGTCTGGCACGGGCGATCGGAGACCAGTTGCTCTTCGAGGCCAGCGGTCACCCGCGGGGCGCGAAGGAGGTACGTGGGAGATTCTGTGGCGGGAGCCCCAGCGTCGTCTCCACGGCCAGCAGCAGGTCCTGGAGGCGGTTGTGGAACACGGCCCGCTCCCAGTCCGCCAGCGCGAAGGCGCCCTGGAGTTCTGGGAGCAGCTGCCAGTGTTCGTAGGCGGACGCGGGGGCGTCGGCGATGGCCTGGCGGACCTGAACCGTCAGCTCGGCGAGGCGGCGGTGCTGCTCGGCGGTCATGGTGAAGTGGGGCCTGGTGTCCATGGGGGTCCTAGTCTCGCGGGTGGCGCTGAGGGCCATTCTCCCGAATGTGGACCGAGGCTGACTGGGGTTCACCCGATCCGGTGGCCGTCTCGCGGATGGGATCCGGTTTTGGGGCCGGTGGGGTGGTTCGGTCTAGGGTGCGGTGCACCGGGTCTGCGATCTTGGCGAGGGCTCGCGGAGGATGCCGGGTACCCGCCCTCTTCTTCGGCACCGTGCGGGCCGGTCGTTTTCTGTGCCCGCCCTCGGAGAGGTGGTCGTCCTGCCGCGGTTGCCCGTGTTCGGTGCTCCGGGATTCGAGAGGCTGCGCTGTGATGCAGGGTCTTGGAGTGCGTTCGCTCCCCAATCTCTAAGTGTGGTAACGGCCCTAGCCACCACCATCTCACCTCAAGTGCGCGAGCCCCGCGCCGCCTTCGTGCACCGTGACATCCGTGATCAGCCACCAACCGGTATCAATGTGGATGGCTAGGGCCGTTACCACACTTAAGAAGGTAGGGTGTGGTGGTGTGACGAACCACCTCCACAGCACGACCTGCGGCCCGGACGAAAGCGAACCCTGCCCGTACGCCCACGACTCCTGGGTACGCCTCGCCGACTGGACCGCCGACGACTCCCCCTACCACCTGGAGTCCGGAGCCTTCTCCCCCGAAGCCCGCCGCCACTACCGGGGCTACGTCACCAACTGGCTGCGCTGGTGCGACCGCGCCGGCTACGACCCGTACACCCTGGACCGCCTCCTGATCGGGGACTGGATCGGCGAGGAACACTCCGCCCGACCGCTCGCCACCCGGGGCGTCATGGTCTCCGCCGTCCGCTCCTTCTACCAGCACCTCCTGGCGCTGGGCATCGCCGACGGCATCAGCCCCGACATCACCCGCGCCGCCCTCACCGGAGCCGTCGTCCCCACCGACCCGCTGCGCACCGGCCTGCGCGGCGACGGCCCCCGCTGGCTCATGCAAGCCGCCGACCGCCTCACCGGCCGCGACGCCCTCCGCGACCGCGCCGTCATCTACCTCCTGCTCAACGGCTACTTCGGCCACGAGAAACTGCGCCCCGGATCGATCCTCGCCCTCGACGTCGAAGACGGCACCAACGAAGGCCACCGCACCACCTGGAAGATCCGCCCCAAGACCGGCGACAACACCGGCACCGTGGTGGTGACCATCAGCCGCGACGCCGCCCGCATCCTCGACACCTACACCGGCCTCACCCGCGCCGGGACGCTGGAACCCGACCCCGTCTTCGGCCGGATCACCAACCCCAAGCACCACACCTTCCCCAGCCGGGGCGCCCTCCTGACCACGTCGGCCGCCCGCGCCAGAGGCGCCCGCATGGCCCGCTCCGACACCATCAACCGCATCGTGCGCGCCGTCGTCGCCACCCACGAAGAACTCGCCCCCCACGTCGGCCGCCTCTCCGCCGACTTCATCGCCGCCACCCCACCCCCCGGCAAACACCCCAAAGACCAGGACGACCAGACCGACGGATGAAGGTCGCGAGCAGCACCTCGCCGGCGCAGATGCTGTTCGTCACCCGCCGCGGGTTGGGTTTTGTCACACTGGCGGGTATGAAGCGACCCAGTGAGCGCAAGCCCCGTCCCGCCGCGTGGTGGTCGGACCCCGAGCACGCGGCGCTGCACGATGGCGGCCTGCCCGCGCTGCTCGCCTTGGAGAGTAACGCCTCGCCGATCCGGGGCGGGTTCATTCCGTACGAGACCGGCCCCTCGTTCGAGGGCTTCACCCAGGGCGGGTCCGAGCCTGGCGGGCAGGCCGCCGAAGCGTCTGGGTGAGGTGGAGCACCGCGGCCGGCGGTGCTCCACCTCACCTCGGAATCAGGCGAAGGACGACAAAGCAGGCGCGAGCAGATGAACGGCAGCCTTCAGTGCGGCCCGCCCGGTCAGAGCGAGGTCCTGGTGGGTTGGCGGCCCGGTGGGCGCGGAGCGGGCAGTGGTACCGAGGACCTGAAGGGCTTCATGCACAGGCCGCACAGGATCGGGCCATCCGTCAGCGAGCGGGGAGTGAGCTGCAGGCGACGCGAGGGGGTGCAGCAGCACACGGCGGTGACCCGCTTCCCCGCCCGCGTCGACGGCTCTTCCTCGGCGTTCTCCCACTCGATGTCGAGGCTGGAGATGAGACGGTCAAGGCGGCGCATTTCGTTGGCGAACTGCTTCTCTTCGAGCTTGATTCGCTTGTCGCGCTGGCGGACTTCGAGCTGGTGCCGGGCGTAGATCCTCTGGTCGCGCTCGGCGGCGATGACGCGCCGGGTGCGGAGATGGTCAGCGTAGGGGAGGGATGGGTCGTCCAGTACGGCGATCACCGCCGCGTACTCGGCGGCCGTGGTGTCGGGGACGGTGGAGTCGGAGAAGCCGATGACGGGGTCGGGGACGGTGGGGGAGAGAAGACCGAGCTCGTCGGCCAAGTCCACGAACGTGCGGTTGTGGTAGCGGCAGGAGTTGGAGGTGTCCTTGAGGCCGCGGGCGTAGGCCAGGCCGTGGGCGGCCTCGTGGAGCAGGACGCGCATCACCGCCCGGCCGCCCTCGGAGACGGCCTCTCCGGAGACGTACAGCTCGGGGCGTAGGTCGTCCCCGGTGCGGCCGACGCTCCAGACGCCTGCGGGGTGGTAGGCGAAGTGGCCCCAGTGGTGGTCCTTGTTGTCCAGTGCGCGCCCGGCGACGACGAGGACTTCGGGAACGTCTGGGTGGCGGGAACGGATCGCGTCCCAGGCGTTCTCGAAGGTGGCGACGAGGCGGGAGCCGTGCTCGGGGCTGTCGGTCATGATTCATTAACGTGTGCACGTTATCCCTGGTCACAGCAGGTCACCGCCTTGGGCGATAACGTGCGCACGTTATCGCCCAAGGCGGTGACCTGGCAGTACGGAGCCTCGGTGCTCCCTGGTAGGCAGCCGGAATACGGCGGAAGGATGCCGTAGGGGCACGTTAGGAGCACAGGTTCCCGCGTTGTGCGTGGTCGAAGTCACGGACGAGCGGGCACACCTCGGCGTCCGCACCAACCAGACGGGTGGGCTGAGCCCCGCCGATCCGGCGCCACCGCAGCCCTGCCATGTCGGTGAACTCCAATCCGTACAAGAAGGGGGCGTCCCCGCCAAGTTCGCAATCGGCGGGGAAGTGCAGACTGAACCTCTTGCTCTGACCGCCGAGAATGCGGTGCTCGGCATCATCTTCGGATCCGCACATCCCGTAGGACAGCGCTTCCCGGCAGCCACCCTCGGGTGCGAAGTAGATGAGGGGTCTGCAATCGACGATGGGGCCCTCCGCGTCATTGGAGACGGCGAGGATCACATGCAGGTCACCATGGCGGTAACCCTCTCGGCTGGCGCTGCCGACAAGCGTGACGAGCCGTGCCGGCTTGAGCTCGTTGTCCTTGTCCTGGCGTGCGGTAATGCGCAGGTTCTTGGCAGCCATAAGGATGACGAGCAGGGTCAGCCAGCCAGACACCGGGCCCCAGCTGACGCCCGACAGCACGTTCGTGAGGCTGGTCAGGAAGTTGGTCATGAACCAGTGTGGGCCGATAGCCAGCTCTGCGGCATGATTCCGCCGCATTCCAGTTGCCCACCTCCCTCGGCCGGCTGACTGTCGTACGCCACCCGCCGCAGGCCGGTAACTTCGTGAGCCGACCAGCACGTGGAAGGCGGACGCATGGAGCAGTGGTTAAAGCGGCGGCCCGTACGGGAGCCCAAGCGGTACAAGGTGTTCGACTGCAAGTTGTGCCCGTACAAGGGGACCGACCAGGGCATCCGGGGGGTCGGCGCGCGGTGCGCGGCGTACCGGGTGTGTTCCTCCTGCGATGCCTGGCTGACGTGCGTGGGCTACCGGTTTCTCGGGGACCAGGACCCGGACGGGCGCCGCGTGCTGCGGATCGACGGCCGCCACTACCTGTCGTGGTCCGAGGAGCAGGGGTTCCCGCCGGAGATCGGGTACGTCGGGTTGGAGGTCCACCACTACGCCTTGCTGGACGACCCTGGCACCGTGCACTCCACGGAGCGCCTGTGGCTCATGGGCAGCATCCCGGCCGCGTTTCGCGGCAGGCTTCCGGATAACGCCGTCTTCGCCGCAGCTCCGTAGAGCGGGCGTCTACGCCGCTGCGGCAGCCCGGGTTCCGCACGCACAGGGGCAGGCGCACGTCGGATCGGTGACCATTCCGGGGGTGCTCCGGCCATCACGGTCGATGCGCAGCCAGCGGCGCAGGTTCCGGGTGGCGACGAACAGGTAGCCGGCGGTGCCCAGGAGAAAGCCCCATTGCCCGAAGAGCAGGGAGTAGGCGATCCACGCGGTCTGACCGACGATGGTGAACGCCCACCCGTACCAGCGGCCAGAGCCCTGGAGCCACAGCCCGGTCAGTCCGACGCCCGCGAGGATGAATGACCAGATCAGCATGGAATCGACGCTAGCGCCTCATGTCGGTTTGCCGGTGGTGGTGTTGACAGGGGCACCGGTGACGTGTCAAGGGTGGTGTCGTGAACGAGTCGACCCCGGGCCAGCCTCGCTGCGCCGCCCGGATATTTCTTCCCCACAGTGCCCCCGTCCAGCCGGGCTGGCACCGGTGCGAGCTTGAGGGCGGGCACGAGCTCTACGAGGAGGAGCACCACGCCGAGCCGCTGTGTGGGACCGAAGTGATGCCCTTCGCCGAAGGCCTACATTCCTGGATCCGCTGGAAGGGCTGGACCACGAAGTACGAGATCTCGGTCTTCGACCACTGCGAAGCCCCCCGGAACGATCCGGGCGACCTCGATAACGACCACTGCTGGCTCTACGACCAGCACCCGGGCCGCTGCGCCTGGGCCCTGGCCGACGCCTGACCGCTACGGGCAGAGGGCCAACATCCGCCAGGACTCCGGGCCCTACCTCGGCACCGGCGGCGCCTCCGCGTTCCAGGACGTCATGGGCGTCTTCTGGACGTAGTCGTGGGAGAGCCCGACCGGCCGGCCGCACGGGTCCCACCCAGCCGAGCTGGCGCAGAGCACAGCCGCTGGCGGGGTGCTCTCCCGCACCTGCCGCGGGCTACAGGCCGAGGAAGTGGCGCAGCCACGGCCACGCGGAGAGCACGCCGAGGGCTGCACCGATCCAGGCGATGTGGACGAGGTCGGCCCCGGCGTTGGGCTTGGACCGGATGAGGAGATCGCGGTGTCCGGCTCCGCCGCCGTGGACGTCGGCGCGGTGCTGGTCGCGGGCGGCGATCGCCTTGCTGCGGGGCATTCGGTGGGTGGTGACGTAGATCCGGCAGGCGGAGCACCAGGGCCGATATCGGTAATACACGAGAGGCTCCTCGGGGCCAGAGCGGGCGGCCAGAATTCTGGCTAGCAGAGTGGCAAGAGTGCGGTGTGAGCTGCGGTTTCTGGGGGCTGAGGTCGGGCGGGGTGCGGAAGTGGGGGGGAGAGGGGGCCCGGAAGGGGGTCAGGAGAAGTCGTTTTGGATGTTGGTGATGCGGGGCTCGGTGGGGGTGAGATCGACGGCCCTGGCGACCTCGGGGGAGGGTAGGTCCGAGGCCCTGATCCCGGTCAGGTTGTCCCCTTTCACCGACACCTGGCGGCGTACGGTGATGCCGTGGAAGTCGGCGTGTTTACGGGCGCTCCCCTTCTCCCCCAGGGCCTTGTCCAGGGTCGCGAGATGGACTCCGACGGTCCCCGGGGCGATCAGTGAGCGAGTGAGGAGGACGAAGCTTTCGCGGTCCATCAGGTGGGTCTGAGGCCCGGGTTCGGCCTCTTCTTCGGCGTCGGGATCGGTGTCTTCGGGGACGGTTCCCTCCCCCGAGCTCTCGTCGGGTTCCTGGTCGTCGGCGGTGTCGGATGCGGCCAGGTTCCGGTGGGCGACGACGAGGGCGATGATCATCCACAGGGCGAGAGCCGCAGCAACGAGCATGGACCGGTACGAGGCGTCTTCGGGTATGTCGTCCCACTTCACGTAGAGGGTCCAGACGCCCCACGCGGCGATGAGGAGGCGCAGCTTCCAGTCTCCTGTGAAGGTGATCTTCCAGAGCCAGGAGGCCATGACGTTGGAGCCGTCCCACAGGGCCCGCAGGTAGGACCCGGCGAACTCGACTTCCTTGCTGATGTTCACGTCGGGCTCCTACAGGTGGATGAGGGCGGCGAGTCCGGTGGCGACGAACTGGGCGACCATCGCGTACCCGGCGCCGGCCGCGTTGTAGAGGGGGGCGGCGAGGAACCCGGCGAACGCGCTGCGGCGGGCGGTGAGGTTGAAGAGGACGATCACGAGGGTGACCGCGATGCACAGGGCGGCGTAGCCGACTCCGGCGAACACCGGGTTGGACTCCCTCAGGTTGTCGATCAGCCGCATCAGCGAGTCGGCCGGGGCCTGCCATGGTCCGCCCGCGGCCTGGTAGAGGGACGCGGCGATGAACGACATGAGGGCGGCGGCGGCGGCCTGCCCGATCTTCTTCTTCGGGTTCTTCTTGAGGAAGGCGATCATGAGGACGGTCACGGCGAGCGCGGCGCCGGGGTATCCGATGTCCCCGAGCCACGGGCCCGGGGCGGCAGCGGCAAAGTACACGGGAGGACTTCCTGATTCGCATCGTCACCGTTCCGGCTGCCGCCACCGAACCCGACCCGGAACCGGAAGAGGCGGGATCATGGCGCGACTGGCAGCGCCTGGCCTACTTCGCGGCCGCCGCCGGGGCCGGATACGCCTTCAATCGTCTCGCCCGGCCGACGTGCAGGTGGCGGACCCCCACCTCGTCGGTCGCCGCGGTGATCTCGGGCACCTCCTCCCCCGCCGGGTGCTCTCGGGCACCTGCCGCGGAACCTGCGCTGGCGAAGGTGCGGTCGTTCACCTCTCCAGGCGGTGGTCGGCCACGGTCATACTGAGCCGTGACGATCGAGCAGACCCAAATCGAGCTGATACAGCAGGCCCACCGCTACCTCGGGAAGGCCATGTTCGCGGCCGCGACCATGGAACGGGCCCTGGTGAACGCCGCCGCCGACCACCGTCTCGCCGCCGCCCGCGCCGAGGGCCGGGAGCTGGGCGCCGACCCGTGGAAAAAGGCCGCCAGCGAGGGCATCGACAAGAACCTCAAGCGGCTCGGCCCGCGCCTGACGGCGGTCGACGGGCTCGAAGACCGCCTCACCGCCGCCAAGGCCGATGACGTCGGCGCCGCCCTGATCGAACAGGCCAAGAAGGCCCGGTAGCCGACCGACTCCCGGGGCCGCCGATCGGCAGCCCGTCAAGCACCGCGGCCGGCACCGGTGCTGTTCCTCACCTGGCAGGGGCAGATTGGTGAGAAAGTGTCCGGTCATGAGCAAAGTGTTAGTGACCGCCGAGCGGAACGTAGAGATCTCTCACCACCAGTTCGTGGTGCAGGACTTCGAGTGGGATGAGCACGCTAATCCGCCGCTGACCACAGACGGCAGCCTGGGCGTGGGGGAGAGCAGCGTCCGCGTGATGAGCCTCGTGCACACCCATGCCGCCGAGGTGGCCGTCGAAGTGTGGGACGGGGAGCCGGACCCGGCCAAGGTGCCGGTGGTGGGCGAGGCGACGATCCTGTCCCGGTCCGGAGTCCTGCTGATCGACCAGCTCTTCGACGGGTTCGCCGGTGGGCCGGTTGCGCTCGGGATGCCGGGCCTCTACCGGGTGCAGGTCTGCCGGGAGCTGGCCTACCCGGCCGAGGGAATCCAGGACGTCGCCCAGGGAGGCGTGTACGAGGGTCTGGAGCGGTACGTGATCCGCTTCTGGCAGACCGGTCCCCTGCCGGACGGCCAGGACTTCGAGGACCGCTTGACGGGCTGAAACAGCGGGGGCCCGCACACGACCGTGTGCGGGCCCCCCGGGGGGATGGTGCGAGGTCAGCCGCCGATGATGGGGTAGAACCCCTCACGGTTGATGACCCGCTCGTCCTTGTACCAGGTGGCGAGCCACTGGCCAGCGGTGTTGTTGTCCGACGAGGTCACGTAGCGGACGGAGAAGTTGCCGTCGCCGAGCCCGGCGCCCTCCATCGTGGACGCGAAGGGGTACTCGTCGCACTCCTTGCCCACCGGGGTCCCGGACGGTGACAGGGCCTTGCACGCGTTGTTCTTCGCGGTCGTATTGTCCTTGCGACGCTGGTAGTTCTCCACGTCCCAGACCACGTTGGCTGCGTAGTGCAGCGGACGGCCGGAGCCGATCCTCCCGGGGATGGACTTGCCCACCTTGGGCGGGTAGGTGGACTCGGGGTTGGTCTGCGCGTCGTAGATGTGCTGAGCGACCTCGTTCACGGCCGGATCGCTGCGGGTGTAGTCCCACAGGGCCGCGTACTTGTCCGAGAAGATCGTCGCCCCGGCCACCCCGAGGTACGAGGCGGAGTCGGCACGGACGTTGGTGGAGTGCAGGGTCACCCAGCCGAGGTTGAGGTCGGACCGGCCCTGCTGGTTGACGGTGCACCGGCTGATCTTGTCTGGGGTGTAGCCGTCGGCCGCGTTGCTGTTGATCTCGAAGACGGCGGTGGAACCGGAACGCCAGGCGGCCACGGTGGTGGGGGAGTTGCCGACGACGCCACAGGCCGGGTTCGAGCCGTCCGTGTCGGAGTAGCCGGAGGTGCTGTACGAGAGTTCCAGGCGGACCAGGGCGGCCGGGAGGACGACGCCCGAGTCCACGAAGTTGTAGAACTCGGAGGTGAAGAACGTCTTCCGGGAGCCCTTGTCGCCGCGTCCGGCGGTGGTCATCCGGAACGTGGTGTTGCCCTGGACCTGGCCTTCCTCGTCGATGTAGTAGATGACGCTGTCGCGCCCGGCGCACCAGTTGAAGCGGTCCATCGCCATGGAGGCGTTGCCGTCGGTGTCGGTGTTCTCCCGGCACCACTTCACCGTCACGAACGGCGTGGAGTGCGGGACCGGCCCGGCGAGGGCGACCGTTCCGGAGGGCGGGGTCAGGGGCCGGGTGATCTCGCTCTTCGCGGCTTCCTCGCGGGCCTTCGTCAGCGTCGGCGGGACCGGAACGTCGGCCGTGCGGGCGGTGGTGAGGGTGGCGGGGAGGGTGGCGGGGAGGCGGGAGCCGATGGGGAGGGCCGGGTGCTGGTCGTCCACGATCCCGCCGAACACGGCCTTCACGGGCGGTTTTGCGGCCGTTGCCGTGGTCGCGGGGAGGGTCGCGGTGAGGAGAAGGGCAGCGCTGAGAGCGCCCAATAAGGCGCTGGTTCGCTTCATGAGCCGGGAGCGTAGTACACGCGTTCGGCCGTTCGGGAGATGTTCGCGAACATCCGTACCGGGGCCGAGCGTCCTCCGACACACGGCCGGCGGTCATGTCGTGGGACACTCCGCGGTCATGGACGACGAACCTCTGGAGTCGTGGGCGCAGGGCTATTTGGCCCGTCAGCAGGAGCGTGTGGGCAGGCTGCGGGCGGTGCCGGTGGTGCCGGGCCCGGCCCGTGCCGTGCATGTGGACCCGGACAAGCCCCGGGTGATTGAGCGGTGGGATGGCTACCAGTGGTTGCCGTACACGGTCGCGGAGAACTACGCGCAGGCGCAACAGATCCTGTATCCGCCGCCGCCGAGGCAGGAGGGGCCGACGGCCGGCGGGCCGGTGCCGTCGCGCGGGCGGGGGCGGCACCGCAAGCCGAGCCCCGGCGAGGACGGCTAGTAGAGGTCGGCGTCATCGCCGGTGTAGAGCCAGGCCGGTGGTTCGACGGGCGCGAGGGCGGCCCGGGTGAACCGGGGGCGGGGTGCGGGGAACTGGGCGGCACGGACGAGTTCGCCGTCGTGCTCCCACTTGTCGATCCGGCGGGTCATCACCGTCACGGACACCTCGTAGTGCTCGGCGATGCTGCGGATCTTCTGTCCGCGCAGGTGGCGGCGCATGATCTGTAAGCGGTGGGCCTGGAGGTAGGCGTCCACCTTCTTGTGGGACACCTTCGGTTCGTGCTCGGTGTCGGGTTCGTGCTCGGAGGTGAAGACGGGCATGACGGTGCTCCGGTAGGTGATGAGTGTCGTGGGACATGCGAGCCGACGGAGTGTCGCCGGACACAGCGCGGCCCCGGAACCCTGTGCCGTCCGAGGAAGTGGGTGCCGGGGCCATGCCGTTTGAGCGGTACAGACTGGAGACTCGGCAGGTGCCGACCCCTAGGCGACGTCCTCGGTGGCCTCCTCCTCCGTGTCGGTGGCCTCGGCGTCGATCTCTTCGGCCGCGTCCGGGTCGACAAACAGGACAGCGGCAGCGATGAATGCGCGCATGACGGATTACCCCCCTTTCCACAGGTGGGTCACGCTCGATCGGTACAGGCGAGACAGTAGCGCCCCGTGGGGTACCCGTTCGCCAATTCGTGAATATGCCGGGCCGGTTGCAGCGAATCAGCTACGGGCGTCGGCGGTCGTCTTGAAGAGATGCTCGGCGCGGTGCGCACGGTCCAGGAGGACCGGGGTGAACGCGCTGACCTGCGTTCCGTAGGTGACGCAGGACCCGCAGTCGAGGTCGTAGTCGGGTAGCTGTTCGGGGTGGCAGACCGCGATGTGCTCGGCGAGGACCTCGGCGCTCTTGTTGCGCTGTCGGACCCCGGTCTCCGTTCGGACGGCCCAGAACAGGTTCCGCCAGATCACGACTCGTATTCGGCACACCGTGCAGTCGGCCATCCACCTGGGGATCTCCGGCAGCGAGCGCGCCGGGGCATGGGCGATGGATCGGATTGTCACGCAGGTGACGGTACGGGCCCTGGCGGGCGCGCACCCTCGCAGTTCCGGCCAAACCCCGGCGGGTGTGGCCGGGAAGGGTGTCGCCCGACACCCGCGCCGACCTCATGTCGTGCAGCTCAGGCCGCGGGTCAGCGGGCGTCGTCCAGGACGCGGCGGGCGCCCTGGGCGAGGAGGTCGGCGGCCACCCCGTGGCCCACGGCCTCGGGTGAGGGGCCCTGGAGGGTGGACTCCAAGCGGGTCTTGCCGTCCGGGCTGAACACGGCGCCGGTCAGGCGCAGCTCCTTGCCCTGGACGACGGTGTCGGCGTGCCCGGCGATCGGGGCGAGGCAGTGCCCGGCCAGCGCGCGGAGCATCGTCCGTTCCGCGTCGGCCTCGGCCCCCGCGTGCACGTCGCACAGCCGGGACACGGCCGCGATGGTGGCCTCGTCATCGGTACGGGTCTGCAGGGCCAGGAGCCCGGCCCCGACGGCGGGCAGCATCCGCACCGTCGAGATCGTCTCCAGCACCATCCCCTCCCCGATCCGGGGGTCCGCACTGCGGAGACGTACCAGGCCACACCGTGCCACGATCAGGGCGTCGATATCCCGTTCCGCGAGAAGCCGCAGACGGGAGTCGACGTTGCCCCGTACCGGGACGGTGACGAGGGCGGGGTTGTAGGCGGCGAGCTGCGCCACTCTGCGCGGCCCGGAGGTACCGACCCGGGCGCCGGGGAGCAGCTGGTGCATGCGGGTCCCGCCGGCGGTGACCATGACGTCGTTGACGGCGTCGCGGGCCGGGTAGCCGACGACGGTCAGCCCGTCGGTGGGCTCGGTGTCGCCGGGCATGTCCTTGAGGCAGTGGACGGCGAGGTCGGCGCGGCCGTCGAGGAGGGCCTGCTCAACGCCCTTGATGAAGGCCCCCTTGCCGCCGAGGTCGGCCAGGCGGCCGGCCCAGCGGTCGCCCTCCGTGGACACGGGCAGGATCGTGACATCGGTGCCCGGGTACCAGTGCGCGAGCCGGTCACGGACCTGCCCAGCCTGGAAGAGAGCCATCGTGGACGGACGGGACGCGATCGTGATGCGTTCGAGAGTCATGCCGCGCACCATATGCCCGCCAGAGCAGCCCAGTTGCCGTCACCTTGTCGGCGAGCACGGAAACAGGACGGACCCCACCGGCAGGGGGTCCGAGCCGGGCAGTGTCCGGGGACACGGTGACGGTGACGGCGGCCGCGTTCTGAGGCGCAGGCCGCGGCGGCCCTACGAGCGGAGTTTGGCTGCGTGGGGCGACATGACTACCGGCCTGCGCCCCACGACACCAGGCGCGGGCTACTTGTGAAAGATCGCCTCGACCTCGGCGGCCGTCTGCCAGGCCGCGCCCATCATCACCATCAGGACGACCACGGTCTCCTTCTGGGACTGTGGATCGGCCGCCCAGACCTCGCGCATCACGGCCATGATCTCGGCGGCGTCCTCACCGGCCGGGTCGATCCCCGCTTGTGTTCCCGTCGCCCGCTTGTGCAGTTTCAGGTCGGCGGCGGCGTTCATAAGCCGCGCGCAGAGGGAGGCGGCCTTGGGAAAGTGTCGGTGGGCTTCGGCGTTGGGGATCGCTGAGAGCCCCGAGCACACTGAGGAGAGCAGGCTGAGCAGCGAGGCCTGTTCCTCGGGGTCGAGTCCGTACCAGTGCAGATCGACGTAGATGTTGTCCTCAGCGGCGGCCAGCCCATCGCGGGCGACCTCTTCTACGAGCCGGTCGAAGGCTTCCTGCGCAGTGCGCTTCACGCCGGCGTCACCCGGCCGCTCCTCGGGCTCGCCCCGCGGGCCGCCTTCACAGGCGGCGGGGATGTGTTCGTCGGGGGAGGATGAGGAGGGGGAGTGCTGGTCAGACACGGGAGTCTCTTCCGGTGCTCTGGCGGCAGTCGAACAGCAGAGGAACACGTTGGAACCTCTGGAACACGGGGCGTCGCAGACTGTACTGGCTCCGGGCCGAGTCGGGACTGGCCGGCTGCGTGAGCTCGGGGAGTGCTCGTCGTAGTCCGCCCCTCCAGTGTCGGGGACGACGACTGGGAGGGCCCTTCGCCTTCCGTAGACCGTTCCGTCCGGAACAAGTTCCTCGGCACGCGGCAAGTGAAGGCGGCCGAAGGGTTCCGCGGTCTGGTCAACGCGGGTAAGTAGCTGATGACGCCGGTGCGGGCACAGCGTGAGCTTGCTCCCGCCGATGCGCGACGCCCCCTCTTGAGGGTGTCGCACTACGCGTCCGATGGCGTACGACGTGCGCCATCAGGCGGCACTATGCGAAGCCCCCCACCCCGGTTCCGACGGGGTGGGGGGCTTACGCACTCCATGCCCAGCACTACTGAGCAACGTGGCCGGCGAACGCCGACCACGCGAAGGCTTGGGCCGGCTGCCCGGCTCCTCCTGATCTGGTGCGGTTGCCCTCAGCGCGCTACGAGCCAACGTGGCCGGTGAACGCGGACCAGGCGTCGACAGAGAACGACAGGATCGGCTGGGTCACCGCGCCGTTCTGCTTGGAGTCGCGGACCACGACCGGCACGGCGGTCTGGTAGTTGGCCTCCAGGCATTCCCCGTTGGGGTCACCGCTGTAGGAGGACTTGAACCAGCCGTCGGTACGGGTGTTGCGGGTGGTGCTCATGTGGTCATACCTCTCGTGAAAGTTGTTTCAGGAACGCGGGAGTTTCGTAGGGGGGCAGCGCCCCCCGGGACAAAGCTTCGAACCGCCGCTCGAACTGCTTGATCGACCTCGGTGTGGAGGAGACCCGCGTGCTGCCATCCACGGTGGCACTGGCAACGGCTGGTTCGAGGCGCTGCTCGGGGTCGAAGCTGAAGATCCCGAAGCCACCGCTCGTCGCACGATAGGTGGGGGCCCTCTTCGGGATGATCTGAATCGTCACATTTGGCAAATCGGTCAGATCAGCGATGGCTCGCAGCTGGGCGCGCATGATTTCGCTGCTACCGACCGTGTTCGTCAGCCCTGCCTCTTCCATGACGCAGTGGAGTTTCATCCCCTCCTCGGTGATGCGCTTCTGCCTCTTCAGGCGGACGTCGACCGCGTGCTCCACGAACTCGTTCGTGGTGTCGTTGGCCTCCTTCGCCGCCAAGATCAGCGCGTGAGCGTACTCCGGGGTCTGGCACAAGCCGTTGACGACCCCGGGGACCCACCACTTCGCCCCAACGGCTCCTGATTCCAGGGCAAGGTAGAGGTTCATGCCTGAAGGCAGGACGGCAACGCTGGCGGTCCACCAGTCATCGGCCTTGGCCTGCTTGTGCCAGTCCATCAACATCGCGTGCTCGTCCCGGCTGAGCTCGTACTCGCCCAAGAGGGCGGAGAGCTGTTCTATGCGCCGGAAGCCGCTCGTCCCGCTCTCGATGTTCGTGATGGTAGATGCTGCACACCCAGCCGCCTTCGCGGCCTGCGCGCCCGTCAACCCGGCTCGTTCCCTCAGGCGGGTGAGTTCCGCGCCCAGCATGATCCGGAGGAACGTCGCTCCGACGTTCGCCGCCATCTCTTCCCCTTCCGATCGGTTCGTCTCGCGGTCATGCCGGTTCGTCTCCGAGATACCCGGGCTCGGCTCCGCACACCCCCGGTTCACCTCCGGGATCCCCCGGTTCGATTCCAAACCCTGCCGGTGCGCCTCCAGTTGAAGTCGGTTCGCGTCCGTCATATACCAATCCGCCGTTGGGGTGCAACGGCTGTCGCGTTCAGATTGAATTCAACTCGAAGCAGGAGCACGGTGTATGTGAGCCGCCCGGCAGCTCGGAGGAACCCTTCCTCGGCAGTCGGCAGCCCGGGACGTCGGGCGGCAATCACCCCCTCCCCGTGGACGGAGCACCACTGTGGCGAGCCTGACCGAGCACGTAAGGACCCCCGAGAGCACCAGCAGAGCGCACGCGGTCAGTCCGCATCCGAACCAGGACCTCGGCCTCGTCCCCCCGCGCGGCCTCGTCCCTATGGACCCTGCCAGCGGTGTGCAGGGCACGACCTACCTGCCGGCTCTGAGCGCGGACATCGAGACCGCGCAGGGCCTGGCTCGCTGGTCGCCCGGCGGCCCCACCACCGGACCCGTGGTGGAGCGGCTGCGGAACCACATCAGCCAGGACCTGCGAGACGCGGAGAAGTACGTTGCCTCGCTGCCGTTCAGCAGGCGGCGGGACATCGCCGACGAAACCCTGCGGTACGCGTCCCAGGTCCTGGTCCGGAAGGAGTGCCCCAGCCCCGCGGCAAGGCTGTTGATACACGCCAAGCTCGCCGACCACGTGCACCGCTACGCCCAGGCCCACCGGGCGAGCCTCCCCGAGCAGGCCGCCGAACGGGTGCGCTGACAGTGTCCATTCCCCCCGCTTGAACACGCACCCGGCGCGCTGTCTCGGCCTGGGACCATTCACCCAGGCCGACCGGCACGCGCTCGAGTACGACGACGACGGCCACCCCGGCATCAGCTTCACCGAGGCCCTCCAGAGCCAGTACCCGTTCCCATGTCCGGAGACACGGCCCGCCTGAGCCGCACGACAACTTCCGCGGCAGCTGTCCCCGGAATGTGAGCCTCTCCCCGCCCCGTCGGGGACCACACACCCGAAGGGGCCCCTCCAACCCCACTACCGATGCATGTCGTACAGCACGGACCGCAGGCGGCCTCCCCCGCCCCACCAGACACCCCCGTCGGGTTGTCGGAGCCGAAAGACGCGACGGGACCGCCCTACCCGAGGAGTTAGAGGACATGTCGTTAGCAGACCGGGCAGAGCAGGCCTTCACCCTCGGGCTGATCGCCTGCCAAGCCACCGCATACGGCCTGCTCGGCTACCTCGCCCTCTCGGAGGTAGCGCCCTCGGCATACGCGCTGCCCGCCGTGTCCGCTCCGGACCTGGCGGCCGACGACCCCGGGTGGTCGGAAGTCCCGCCGCCAGACTCCAGCCACCCGGCCTGACCGACCCCTCCCCACTGGGGCTGTCGGGCGACACGGTCGCCGGCCTGAGCCGCACCACACCACCGTGCAGCTCGCCGCCCTGCCGAACGCTCCGCGGTGCGGCATCGCCGCCGACACCCTCGAAGGAGCCCGCAACCTCCTCAAGAGGAACTGCTCCGCCCCGGCCGCCCGCCTGACCTTCCACGCCCAGTACGCCGAGCACCTGCTGAGCGTCGCGGAGGGGGCCGTGGGCGAAGAAGCCCACCGGATCGTGGGGCCCACAGACCGCTCCGGGGTCGGGGGGCCTGCCTGGCCCGGCCTCGGATCCACTACCCGGCAGACCGTGTCGTACAACACCGCGCTAGCCGCAGTGTTCTGCGACACCCGAGAAAGAAGAGAGCCACCCATGCTCCGCGACCACTGGCGCGAGTTCCGCAACGACACCTTCCTCCTGACCGTCAGCGCGGCCACCGCGACCCCGTTCGCCCTCGCCCCGCTCCTGCACGGCGAGCTGCCCGCGCTCGGCCCGTCGGTGATGGCCCTCGCCTTCGCCATCGCCGCCGTCCGTGCGCACCGCCGCCGCACCGGCCCGTCCATCTACAGCTGACCAGGGCCGCACCACCCCGGCCCCGTATCCGCGGGGGCGGGCCCCATACCGCTTCCATCCGTTCAAGGGAGTAGCTGTGGTCGAAACCAAGCACGTTCCGATCCCGACCGTCCCCGACGGTCCCCTCGACACCTCCCGCCCCCACTTCGTGGGTATCGGAGGGGCCGGGATGTCCTCCCTCGCTCTGCTCCTGGCTCAGCGGGGCTCGACGGTCACCGGCTCGGACGTGCGCTCCACCACCGTCACCGACCGCCTCCAAGCGGCCGGTGCCACGATCAGCATCGGCCACACCGGGGCGCTCCCCGGTAGCCCGAGCCTGGTCATCTGGTCCAGTGCGCTCGGCACCGACAACACGGAGGTTGCCGCCGCCAACCGCGCCAGCCTCCCGGTAGTGCACCGCTCCCAGCTCTTGGCCCACCTCGTTGCCGAGGTCAAGGACTCCGTCATCGTGGCGGGCACGCACGGTAAGTCCACCACCACGGCGATGCTCGCCTCTGCCGTCGGCGTGCACCTGTCCGGCTGGTCCGGCGGCGGCGACATGATCGCGACCGGCGCGAACGCGGGCACCGGACCGGGAGACATCTTCGTCGCCGAGGGCGACGAGAGCGACCGGTCCCTCACCGCCTACCGGCCCGAGGTCGCCGTCATCCTCACCGTGGACGACGACCACCCCGAGACGTACGTCGACCGCGACGACGCCATCAGCGTCTACGCCGAGTTCGCCCGCAACGCGAACGCCCTGGTCTTCTCGGTCGACGACGAGGGCGCCCGGCACGTCGCCGAGCTGGTCGACGGCCAGACCCTCGCCGTCGCCTACGGGCGCTCGGCCAACGCCGACGTGCGCGTCACCGGCATCCGGCCGGACGGCACCGGCTCTCTGATCACCCTGCGCGGCCCCGACGGCGTAGAGACCACTCTCGGCATCGCCGTACCCGGCGACGCGGCGGCCATGAACGCTGTCGCCGCGTACACCACCGGTCTCGTCCTGGGCATCGACCCGGGCACCCTGATCACCGGGTTGGCCACCTTCGCGGGGGTCGCCCGCCGGATGACGCCGGTCGGCGATGCGGACGGGGTCACGGTCATGGACTCCTTCGCCCACCACCCCACCGCCGTCACCGCCGACATCGGCGCCGCGCGCCAGCTCTCGGCCGGAGGCCGGGTCGTGGTCGTCTTCGAGCCCTCCGGCTGGACCCGCACCGCCGCCCTGGGCGAGAGCATCGGCCGGGCG
Organism: Streptomyces sp. NBC_01244; assembly: GCF_035987325.1. NCBI lineage: Bacteria > Bacillati > Actinomycetota > Actinomycetes > Kitasatosporales > Streptomycetaceae > Streptomyces > Streptomyces sp. NBC_01244. The sequence goes on along the minus strand of NZ_CP108490.1, from coordinate 122,706 downwards.
CTCGCGGAGGCCGACGAGGTCGTGCTCCTGCCCGTGCACTCCCTGCTGGACTCCCCGATCGGGAAGGTCGGCACTGAGAAGGTCGCGGCGGCCGTCGCCGAGCACGGAACCCCCGTGCACGCCGTGCCGGACATCACCGCGGCCGGCGAGGTCTGCGGGGAGCTGGTGCGCCCCGGTGACCTCGTGCTGACGATGGGCACCGGGGCCGTGGCCGAGGTGGGCGAGGCGCTCCTCGCCCACACGGTCAGCGCTGTCCGGAGCTAGTCGTGGTCTCCCACGGTGTCGTTCGCGAGGAGGAGTGCGGTGGCCTCCAGGCCGGTGCTGTGGGAGCCCTTGACCAGGACGATGTCCCGGGCCGTCAGGACGCCTGCCACGGCGGCTGGCACGGCGTCGCGGTCGACGGCCCGGATCACGTCCAGGAGCGGGTTCTGTTCCCGCGCGGCGGTGGCGAGCGCGTGCGCGTGCTCGCCACCGACCGCAACCAGCAGGCCGACACCGGAGTCGGCGGCCAGCTTGCCGACCTCCCGGTGTCCGGCCTCGGCCTCCGGGCCCAGTTCCTTCATCTCCCCGAGGATCGCCACGGTGCGTCGGTCGCCGGCCATTGCGGCCAGCGCCTTCAGCGCGACGCGCATCGAGTCCGGGTTCGCGTTGAACGCGTCGTTGACCACCCGCATCCCGTCCGGCCGGTCCAGGACCTCCATGCGGCCGGTCGTCAGGTTCCGTGCTCCGGACAGCGCCTCGGCGACGTCCGCGAGCGGCATGCCCAGGCCGGTGGCGACAGCGGCAGCCGCGAGCGCGTTGGCGACGTGGTGCTCGCCGTGCAGGCCCATCTCGACCCGGGTGCTGGCGATGCCTCGCAGGTGGAGGCGGAACGAGGGGCGTCCGGCCTGGTCCAGGGTGACCTCGTCGGCCCACACGTCCGCGTGCTCGCCCATGCCGAACGTCCGAATCCGTGCCTTCGTGCGCTCGGCCATCTTGGCCACGAGCGGGTCGTCGGCGTTCAGGACGGCAAGCCCGTCGGCGGGAAGGGCCGCGACCAGTTCGGACTTGGCCTCCGCGATGGCCGCCTTGCCGCCGAACTCCCCGACGTGGGCGCTGCCGATGTTGAGGACCAGGCCGACCTGCGGGCGGGCGATCGTCGTCAGGTTCTCGATGTGCCCGGCTCCCCGGGCGCCCATCTCCAGGACCAGGTACTGGGTATCCGGGTTGGCACGCAGGATCGTGATGGGCATGCCGATCTCGCCGTTGAAGCTGCGGTCGGTGACGCAGGTCGGGCCGAGCCCGGGGATGACCTGGGCGAGGAGGTCCTTCGTGGAGGTCTTGCCCGCCGATCCCGTCAGCCCCACTACGACCGGATCGGTGAGCTGGGCCAGGGCGTGGCGGCCGATGGCGGCCAGCGCGGCAAGGGTGTCGTCCACGACGATGGCCGGCACTCCGACGGGGCGGGAGGCCAGCACGGCGACCGCCCCGTCCTTGACGGTGCGGGCCGCGAAGTCGTGGCCGTCCACACGCTCGCCGACGAGCGCGACGAACACGCAGCCCGGTACGACCTCCCGGGAGTCGGTGACGATGCCCTGCGTCATCGGCGCGGCCGGGTCGGGCACGTCAGTAAGGCGGCCTCCGGTGACGGCGGCGATCTCTTCCAGCGAGAAGGACAACATCGTGCAGGACTCCCTCGGTACAGAGGCTCCCCGGAGGTGCAGTCGCGCGCCACCGGCCCGATGCAGACCGTAGCCCTCCCGGCGGTGTCCCCCGACACATGGCCGGCGCCCGTGTCGTCCACCACACCCATCTAGAGGAGCACCAGCCATGGCCCCCGTGCCCAACGAGAACCCCCTCGTCGCAGTCGTGACCGGCGGGAAGTCCACCGAGCGGGAACGGTCCCTGCTGTCGGGCAAGGCCGTCTTCGAGTCGCTCACCAACCAGGGCTACCGCGCTGTGATGCTCGACACCACCGCGGCCGACTTCGACACCGAGGTCCGCAACGTCGACATCGCGTTCCTCGCCATCGCCGGACAGCACGCCGAGGACGGCCACCTCCAGGGCTACTTGGAGACCATCGGCGTCCCCTACACCGGCTCCGGGGTCCTGGCCTCCGCCACCGGCATGGCCAAGACCGTCTCGAAGAAGCTCGTCGCTGAGGCCGGGATCGAGGTCGCCACCACCGGCCTGATCGAGCCCGGCAAGACCACCGGGGAGATCGTCGCTGATCTCCTGGCCACCGTCGGCCTGCCCCTGATCGTCAAGCCGATCTCCGAGGGCGGCTCCATCGGCATGGTCCTGGCCCGCGACACCGACACCCTGACCACCGCCATCGCCCGCATCGACGCCGAGCAGGGCTGGTTCGCCGAGCCGTTCGTGGAGGGCACCCCGGTCACCTGCGGGGTCCTGGATGTCGACGGCTCCCTCATGCCGCTGCCGCCGCTGGAGACCCTCCCTACGAGCGCGGAGTTCTACGACTACGCCTCCAAGCGCGACGACACCTTGCACGAGTACCGGTGTCCGGCCGAGCTCCCCGCCGACGTCATCGCCTTCCTTCAGACCAGCGCTGTGGCCGCGCACCGGGCGCTGGGCTGCTCCGGTCATTCCCGCAGCGACTTCATCGTCACCACCGCCGGGCAGGTCGTCTGGCTGGAGCTCAACTCCCTGCCTGGGCTGTCCCACCACGGCAACCTCGCCACCATGGCGAACGTGGCCGGGATCGACTACGACCAGCTCGTACGGATGATCCTGACCAGCGCCGACCTGAGCGGCGGGTACCGGCCGTGACCTTACCCATCACCCCCGACGACGTCGTCGAAGCCTCCCGCGCCCTGCGCGGCATCGCCGTACGAACCCCCCACATCTCTGTCCCCGCGCTCAACGAGGCCGCCGGGGCGACGGTGATCGTCAAGGCCGAGAACATGCAGCGCACCGGGTCCTTCAAGTTCCGGGGCGCCTACCACCACGCCGCGAGTCTGCCCGCCGACGCCCGCCAGCGCGGGATCATCGGAGCCTCTTCCGGCAACCACGCCCAGGCTCTGGCGTTGGCCGGGAGGCTCCTCGACGCGCCCACGATGGTCGTCATCCCCTCCGACGCCCCCAGGGCCAAGGTCGAAGGCGCCGTCGCGCTCGGCGCGGACGTCGTCCTCTACGACCGCCGTTTCGGGGACCGCGACGCCCTGGTGGCAGACCTTGCCGAACAGCACGGCCTGACCATCATCCCCTCGGCGAACTCGCCCCTCGTGATGGCCGGGGCCGGGACGGCCGCCATGGAACTCATCGCCGACCACCCCGAGATCACCACCCTAGTCGTGCCCGTCGGCGGCGGCGGCCTCGCCGCCGGCACCGCCGTCATCGCCAAGGACCTGCGCCCCGAAATCCGGGTGGTCGGCGTCGAGCCGCGCTCCGCCGCCGACACCCTGGCCTCCCTGCGCGCCGGACGCCGCGTCTCCCTCGCGGAAGTGCCGAGTACCGTCGCCGACGGCCTGGGGCACACCACCCCCTCCGAGCTGCCCTGGCAGGTCAACTCACTGCTCCTGGACGACGTGGTCACCGTCGCCGACCACGACATCACCTCCGCCATGGGCTACGCCTTCCAGCACCTCAAGTGCGTGGCCGAACCGTCCGGCGCGGTCGCGCTCGCGGCCGTTCTCGCCCACCGCCTCGACCTGGCCGGGCAGACGGTCGGTGTCGTGGTCTCCGGCGGCGGGGTGGACCTTCGCATGTTCCATGATCTGACCAGCAGCTTCCGCACAAGGAACGGAACCCCCGCGCATGCATGACTTCCCGACCGTCACCCAGTACGCCAGCGAGGACCTCATCGAGGCCATGGCCTACCACGGGCACCCGGTCGCCGACGACCCCCTCTGGCCCGAGACAGGCGCCCCCAACCTGGCCACCTACAGCCGCTGGGCGGGCAACATCTGCGGCATCGCCTGCCTGCGCATGGCGCTCCTGCGCCGCGACGGCACCGCCCCGCGCCTCTTCGACCTCCTCGACGGCGCCCGCAAGTACGGGGCGTACGAGGAGCTGGACGGCGGCGCGATCCGGGGCCTGATCTACGCCCCGTTCGTGGACTACGTCCGCGCCGAGCACGGCTTCGAGGCGGAGGTACAGGGCCGCCTGCCTGTCGAGGACCTCCTGACCCTCGTCCGGAACGGGTTCGCCGTCATCGCCTCCGTCAACAAGGAGATCCGCCGCCCCGAGTACCCGGCGCCGGGCAAGGGCGGACACCTCGTGTACGTCACCGGGCACCGGGACGGACAGCTGCACTTCCGCAACCCCTCCGGGCACACCGACCAGGCCCGCAAGGCCGCGATCTCGGTCGACGTGTTCACCAGGTTCTACGCCGAGCGCGGCGTGAGCTTCGCCTAAGTCGCCTCCCTGCGGCCTGTGTCCCGCGACACCACGCCGGCCGTGGTGTCGCGGGACACCCTGCCGGCGACGGTGTCGCCGGACACATCAGACAGGAACAGAAGGGACCGAAGATGATCCGCAAGCGGGCAATCAGCTCGTGCACACCCCTCCTCCGCGACCGCCTCACCGCCAAGGGCTACCGGCCGGGCACTGAGGAAGAGTTTCACGAGTCGTACTTCACCGTCTCCGTCGCCGAGCGCTGGCACGGCGATGAGCATGTACTGGTGAGAGCCACCCTCGCCAGCGGCATCGCGGTCTCCTACACCCCCGCCGACGGCGGGCCGGACCGCGCCAACGACATCGACCCCGCAGCCCTGGCCCTGCTCCTGTCCCAGGGCGACGACGCCTCGGTGCGCCGCCGCCTCGAAGCCCTCGGCCTGGACCGCCTCTCCCGCCTACTGATCCACCGCACCACCTATCGCAACCCGAACTTCCCCGCCTTCGCCGTCTCCCTGGCCGTCGTCAAGGGGATCGGCACCTACGTGGAAGCTGAAGCCCTCGGTACTCCCGACCCCGAGGCCGCCCTCACCACCCTCGAATTCGGCATGGGGCTCGGGGCCTTCCCCCTCCAGCGCGCCCCCTACCGGCAGTTCGCGATCCCCGCCTGGGACCCCCGCCTCGTCGGATACGACGGCTGGCACACCACCCCCACGGTGTCCCACGACACCAAGGCCGGCGAGGTGTCGCGCGACACGGCCCGCGGAAGGGCCACCGCATGAGCAGCCCCCAACTGGGCGAGGGCCAGGGCCTGGCCATCGGACTTGCGACCGCCGTCTACATCACCCACGGAGACGACGCCGGGCCGCTCCTGGTGCGCTCGGCCCGCACAGGACGCTGGATGCTGCCCGCCGGGTACATGCGCCCCGGGGAGGACAGCCCGCTCCAGACCGCCGGGCGCATGCTCCAAGAGGCCACCGGCCTGGCCCTGCAGAGCCCGGCTCCGCTCCTGGCCATCGACTTTCACCCCGCCACCGCCCGGGCCGCCCCGTACCAGCTGATGGTCTTCGACGGCGGCCACCTCACCGGCCGCCGCCTGAACTCGGTGCGCCTCCCCGACCGCTACGACCGGTACGAGACGCCGCCGTTCCCTACCCTGGCCGCGCTGGAGGGCACCACCCCGCTCCTGGCCGAGTTCCTCAAGCACGTCCGCAAGGCCCGCACCGCCTACCGGCCCGTGCTGCTCCAGGCCGGACGGCAGGTCTCCTTCAACGGGCCCGGCGGCAGCGAGAAGCCGTGGGATGCCGACCCCGCACACACCGACCGCCACGTGGTGGATGACAGCGACTACGGCACGGGCGCCCCTCTCGGCTCTACCCGGCGGGCGTGACATCCTGGCTCGCCCCTCGGAGGCGGCGCGGATCGGACGTGGACCGCGCCGCCATATCGCTGGGCAGCGCCCCGCGGCGTAGCCCCCAGCTGGTTACTCGGCAGATGCCTGCGCGGGCACTTCGGCGTTGTCCTTGGCGCCGGAGGCAGCCTCGGCTCGGGCCATCTTTGCTGCAGCCAGCATCATCCCGAGGGTCCTCACGAGTCCATCCATCTCCGTGTGCAGGGCCGTGAGGGCAGCACCGCCGTCACCGGCCTCACGGGCGGCCTCGATCTCTCCGGTCAGATGCTGGAATACGGGGATCGGCGGCAGGCCGTCGAGGACAGCGTTGACCTCCTTCACCCTGCGTACGTGGCACTGGATGAGGGCGGTCGCTGCGCTGACGCCGGGATCGGCGACATCGGCCGTGGTGGTGACCGCCACGGGGGAGAACTTCTTCGGTGCGCTTGTGACGGCCCTGGCAGCGTCCTCGGCCACCTTCTCGACCTGCGCGGGGCTGGCGCCCTCCGGGAGCTGCCGGACGGCCCTGGCTGCGCCCTCCAGCGCCCGCACCGAGGGCGCCTTCTTCCCCGTGGCCTTCTGCGCGCCGGCCAACGTCGCCGACAGACCTTCATTGCCGTGCCTCTTCTGCGCCGAAGCAAGCGCGGCGGCCTGCTTCTTCGTCAGCTGTGGAACTTCAACGACCGTGGCCTCCCCACGTGGGGAGGAAGCGTTCGAATCAAATTCGAACGAAGTCTCCCCACGTGGGGAGGTGACCTGGGGGCGGTTGGCGGAAGCCTCCACCATCTGCGACAGCCCGGCCTTCACGTTCCAGGCGTCGAGCAGCGTGTAGAACACGGTCGGCGCCATGGGGCGACGCATGGCACGGCCCCACTCCTCCATGGACGTGTAGCCCTTGACGAGCCAGAGCCTGCGCGCGTACGCGCCGGCTACGGCCTTGGCCGCGACCTCCCACGCGTCCTCCATCTGCTCGACGGCACGCTCGGTCTGGTCCGCGAGGTACTCGTCACCCTCGGAGAACTCGGTGCGCTCGGGGAGGTCGACCGGGTCGGGGATATCGGCGAGAGAGAGCATCGGGCCGCCGGAGCCGCGCCCATGGGCGTACAGAGTCGGCATCTCGGATTGGGCGGGCCGGGCGGGCTTGGCGTCGGAGAAGGTAGCGACCACGGCGGTGGCCTTCTCCCCCGGCCCGGTGTCCGGGGCGTCGTCGGCGCCGGCTGCCTCGATGGCGGCCCTGGCCTCTGCCTCTGCCTTCGCCCGCTTCGCCTCCAGTCGCTTGTTCGCGGCGTTCTTCGCGGCCTGCGCCATCAGACAAGCACCCCCAAGTTCTCGAGCTCGGTGACGAGCTGATCCATGCCGGAAGACTTCATTGCGTCCAGGCTCGGGGGGTTCGTCTCCGACAGGCGGGCCAGCTTGCGGTTCTCGGTCATCTTGGTCGTCAGGACCTGCCAGCCGCCCCACTCGTCGGCGTTGGCGGCATCGGTGATGTACTCCCGGGTCGTCTTCACATCCTGGGCGTTCACAGAGGTCGGCACCCGGAAGAACATCACGAGACGGCGGATGGGCGGGCGCCCGGCAGCGGCACGGTTGGCGTCGACCTTGGCCATCGCGTCCGCCAGCGGCAGGGCCTCCAGGCGCTCCAGCTCGTTGAGGTTCGGCTCGGTCATAAGGATCACGGCATCCGCGTGCTCCATGACGGCCTCGGCGTAGCCACGGGAGTCCTCAAGATGCGCGGTGTCGACCAGGCCAACCTTGCCGTCGTGGGGGTGCTCTTCCAGGATGTCCTCGAACTGCGTGGTGGCGGCGAGCCGTACGTCGAAGGGGAACTCGGAGAAGTCCTCGTCGGCCTTGGCGGCCTTGTACCACTTGCGGAGCTGCGAGGAGAAGTCACCGTCGTAGGCGAGGGGTTCGTAGGTCTTGTTCGGCGGCTTGCGGTTGGCCAGCGCGTGCCCGAGACAGGACACGACGGTGGTCTTACCGGTCTTGTTGCGGTTCGAGATAACGGCAATGAGCATGGCAGGGGAGCTTAGCCGCAAACGGGGGACCCGTCAGGGAACGGGGTGCCGTGGGACGTGCGTCCAACCAGTCCGGGACAGCTCGGGCTGATGGATCACCTGCGCCGGCTCCCGGCTCCTGCACTCCACCACGGGCTTGCGGAGCGGCCAAGGCCCGCGGGTGCGGGCACAGGAAGCTGCGGGCGATGGACGACGAACCCATGGACGCCTGGGCGGACGAGGGCTACGGCGGCGGGCCGAGCCTGTTGGAACTCCGGGCGATCTCGAGCAAGGTGTGCCGGCGAGGGCTGGGGCGTCACGGCCGCAGCGGGCCAGCCCTCGCTGTCCGGAGGCCCCGCGTGGTCAGGGCGAGGGGGGTGCAACCAACTGCGGGGCCTGGGCGCGGTGCTGCTCCTGTGCACACACCTGCACGGGGCGCTCCTCCACCTGGTGCGGATTCATACAGGTCACGGCGGCAGTCCACGTTCTGACCGAGGCATCGCCTTGGTGTTGGCGCGTGCCAACACCAAGTCTCAAATCAGGCGAATAAGTGATGATAAGGGATCTCTTAGTTCCCTCGGAGCTCGACACGCCCCGGGAACCCCGGTTCTCGCTGGGGTGGTAGAGCCCTTCGGCCCGAACTGGCGCGTCACTTGAGCCCAAATGCCTGCCGAGTGTCGTGGAACACCGTTGCCACGTGGCTAGAGCCGTCCGAGCTACGCCTTCTGCGCGGTAGTCTCGGCGGTATAAAGACGAAACGGCCCACCCCGATAGCTTGGCGGCAAAGGGAGGACCGTTCCAGATGTATGCCGAACCAGGGTAACCGGACGCACCCACGTCTGACCACCCACGGCTCGGCTGTGGATCGGAGAGGTGCACCACAGCATGGCGAAAAAGAAGGAACGCCCTGCGTCGACGGACGATGCGGGGCGGATGCGGCACCTGGGGCCCATCGGGTACTCCATGACCCCCGGGTGGGTCGTGCGGGAGGCCCGTACCTCCGTGTGGCTGTACGACTGGCTTCGCGCTCGGTACGGCGGCTTCGACGAGATGTTCCCCGGCATCGACACCCTTGCCAAGGACCTCACGGTGTCCAAGCGGACGGTTCAGAACGCGTTGGCCGGCTTGAAGGCGGTCGGTGCAGTTGAGGTCGTCCCGCGGTTCCGTGAAGATGGCGGACAGACGACCAACGAGTTCATCACCCACTTCTACGAGCCCGGGCACCCGTCCCGCCCTGAGGCCCCCGAGCGCCCGTAGCTCGACCTGTCACCAGCCCCACCCCCCGTGCAGTTTTCTGCACGGGGGTTTTTGTTGCCCTGACCCTCCATGCAGAAAACTGCACGGGGGTGTCGGAGTCCGATCCCCGTGCAGTTTTCTGCATTCCCCCCCAGCGCAGAAATCTGCGGGGCCCCCCATGCACAATTCTGCATGCATATACAGACAGACTCTCTATACATACAGAGGAATTGGAAGCACACAGATGTCGAGGGCTTCGCCCCCGTCTTGTTGTCCGGGAGTGCCGACTACGTCGGCCTTCCCCGGGCGGGTCCCCCCCGGAGGCCCCCCCGCCCGGGGCTGAGTACTTCGTGGCTCAGCTATTCGTCGCTCCCGTCACCACCAGAGCTATCTGACAGCAACCACAGAAGCGCGCGGGCGCGCGGGCGCATACGCGAGCTGCGCACAGATCGTCAGGACAGGCGGCGGGGGCGCTGGATGCCCCTGTGGCGCTTCGTCGACCTTCGGGTAATGGGATTCGATCGACGGGCGCCTGGGAGGCCCTGAGTGGGCCTACTGGAGCCCTCCGGCTGGATGCTCGACTCGCCCTCGGTGTCGACACGTTCATGGGCGGTACCGTGCTTCCGACTCTAGGGGTAGCCGCGGTCTGGTGTTGGCACGTACCAACACCAGCGCCGTGCGGAAACGGTCCCTTTTCAACTTCGGCCAGGCGAGCGAGCCGACTACGGGTGGAGCACTCGTTGATACCCGCGCTCAGACAGGTCTAGACGGAACGCATCGTGTCGAGCATGTCCGCCAACTCCTTCGCCTGGCTTCCCCTCTCCATCAGGTCAAGGGCGATATTCCGGTACCGGGAGATCAGCCCGTCGATCGCATGCCTGGTGTCGTCCCCAGTCCCCTTCGCGCGGGCTTCCGTCAGCAGTGCGGAGAGGTGCGTGCGGGCCGGCACGTTCGCCAGGCCTTCGATGGATACCTCGAGTTCCTGGGCACGACGGACCTCCTGCTGAAGAGCCGCCACTTCACCGGGCCGGTCCTGGTCGGTCGTACTGGCTACGACCGGTCCTGCCTTCGGAGTGCGAGGCTTCGGCGCATGCGCGGCAGCGGCCTTCCTCGCCTCTTCGATGATCTCGTCAGCGGGGGTACCTGGAAGAACCTTCGCCACCCGCTGCACGGTCGCTTTGATGGTCCGTACGGGCGGCTTCTCTTGCCCGGTGGCCTCCTTCACGGTCTCGAAGACACTGACCATGATCTCGTCGCCGTGCTTCGCACGCACCGGGGCGAAGGCCTCGTAGGCCTTCTGGTCGAGTACCGGGGGCGTGCTGGCGGCAACCACCACACCGTCAGCCTCGACGTCATCCGGGTCGCTGCTGGAGCCTTCCAGCTCGAGCCGTCCTGCCGACCCGTACACAGCATGGAAGGCCGTACGGGTTTCCCAGGCTCGGCACAGTGCGTAGAACTGTGCCCGGGTCAGCCGACCCCCGGCTTCCTCTGCGAGGAAGTCATCCATGCTGAGGTATCCGAGACGGAGGTGGAACTGACGTGACTTCACGTTCGCGCAGGACTTTGCCGCCACCTCCCACGCTGTGCTGAGCTGCGCGATTCCGCGCACCGACTGCATGAGGACGTGGTTGTCCCCGTCAGACATAGGCAGGGTGGTGTCGGCAATCTCCACCGGGTCAGGGAGGTCTTCCAGCGCGAGCATGTGCCCGCCCTGCCCGCGGCCCCCGGCAACAACCTGGAACTTGGGCTCAGGTGCAACCTGACCGACCACAGCCTGAGCCGGGACTGCGAGGGCTCGGTCGCTGAACCCGGAGGGGACCGAAGGGGTCTCCTCTGCCGTCTCGGAAATCGCCGGCGCCTGGTCCTCTTCTGCGATCGCTTCTGGTGCCGTCGGTTTGGCAGCTCTGGCTGCAGCTCGCAGACCGCCGCTCGTCTTCGAGGACCGGCGCCGCGTGGTGTTCTCAGACGTCATGCTGGAGGATCCCCTTCTGCTCCAGCTCGGTGATCAGCTCGTCAAAGCCCATCTTGCGGGCGAGCGCCGGGCTCGGAGGGTTGAAGGCGTCGACTCGGGACAGATCAGCTCGGTACGGGATTTTCGTGCTCAGGATCTCCCATCCCAGCCAGGCGCCGGGATCCCCGTGCTCGTCCTTCTCGACCTGCTGGTCGAGGATGTCGTCCCGGACCTCCTCCCAGTCCCGGGTCGCCGAGTAGTACTTCGAGAGCATGATCAACCGGCGCAGAGGGCGCTTTCCCTCATTGGCCCGCTGCTTGTCCACGTCCCGCATGATCGTGGACAGACTCAGCTGCTTCACCAAGCGCTCGGTCTCGTTGAAGGTGGGCTCCAGGACCAGGATTGCGACGTCCGAGGCCATCAGTACGGATTTGGCGATCGGTACGTGATCTTCCATGTGGCCTGTGTCGACGACCCCGACCTTTCCCTCGTGGGGGTACTCGCGGACGACCGCCTTCTGGAACCTGTTGTGGGCTACCGAGTGGACAGGGAACGGGTACTCCTCCAGCGCCTCGTTGTCCTCGGCCTCGTCCGCCCACATCTTGAAGTGGTTCGCGGAGTCCGCGTCGTAGCCGATCGGCTCGTAGCTCTGGGGCGCCGTACGTGCCGCGAGAGCGTGGCAGATAAGGGAGGCGGCCGTTGTCTTCATGGACTTACGGCCGGAGATCAGTGCGATGAGCATGGGAGCCACCGTACCGGCCCGAGGTACAGATCCGTAGAGGAGAGAGGCGACCAGGAGGCTTTGTGCCAATGAGGTCCGTAGCCCCCTGTGCACACACTTGCACGGGGGTAGCACCCGGTCCCCACTGAGCGTTCATGCAGCTCGAGTCGGTATTCGCCTCCTCCCAAGAGGGAGCGCGGGTGGTGTTGGCACGCGCCAACACCTCGCCGCAGAACAGGACATTCTAGACCTCGCTGTCGGCCTGTCTGGCAACGAACTCGTCAGCCATGGGGGAGTGGTACACCCTCGCGAGCTGGAGGAGTCGGTCGACCTCCGCGTCGAAGTCCGAGTCCTGGAGGCCTTGGGCTCCAGCCTCCGGGACCTCCGCGACCGGCGGCAGACCGGTTGCCTTGGCCTCCCGGGCGGCGCGCAGCCGGAGGGCTTCCGCCGCAGGGCTGCTCTGGTGGTCGTATCCGGCGGCGTCCGCAGTACGGAATGCGGCTTCGCGGATCGCGTCGCTGGTGTAGGGCGCGAGGGCGAGGCCTGCGTCCCTGATCTCGATGACGCAGCGATGGAGCCGAAGGCGGGGGCCGCGGAGAAGTGTGCCCTTGAGGACGATCTCCGGGGTGGAGGTGGTGAGGTCGCGCCAGAGAGGCTGAAGGCTTCGGAGGCGGCGCCAGTCCCTGATCGTCCGGCAGGCGACCCCGAGCGCAGGGACGCTGCTGCCGATCAGGATGAGGCTGATGGAGAGGTACTTGAGGAGATCGGTGAGGGTGTCGGCGAGCGCATCGGTGGTGACGGGGGTGACCCCAAGGAGGCGGCCGAGGAGGTAGAGGACGCGCGTGGTGGCGTAGAGGGCTCCGGAGGTGCTGCCGATGGCCATTAGGCGCAGGCCGAAGCGCAGGAAGCGACTGGTGGCGTGGCGGACGCTGGTCCAGTAGAGCCGGGCGGAAGCGGCCATCGCGAAGCCGAGGTAGGAGAGGAAGGCGCTGTAGTAGGCGGTGGCCCAGCTGCTGCCGGCGTGTTCCAGGAAGAAGTCGTCGACCTCGTGTTCGCGGGGGACGAACTGGAAGAGCACTGCGAGGAGCCCCATCGTGGCGAGGGCGGTGTAATGGCGGGGGCGGAACCCTCGGTGGTGGTCTGGGCGGGAGATGGCGGCGACGAACTCGACGACGGCGCCGGCCGCGACGATGCCCGCCCAGTGCTTGATGAGGGTGGAGAGGCTGTTGACGTGGAACCAGTCGTCGAGACTGTGCATGACGGCAGGCACGCGCAGGGTGATGGCGACGGCCAAGGCGGCGAAGGACAGCCACAGGGCCCGCTGTTTGGGGGTGCGGAAGGCGGAGGGCGCGCGCCAGATCGTGACGGTCCAGAGCATGGCGAGCACGCCGACCTCTACGGCTTGCACGTCACGACCAGGTGTTCCGCAGCGGGTGGCCGAGGGCGTCGTGGAGACGGCCCAGGCGGTCTTCGGCTTCGGTGGAGCTGGAGTGGGTAGTGTGCCGGCTGGCCCGCTCGTGGATGAGGGTGGCCAGCGTCTCGGCGGCGCGTTCCTGGGGCGAGGCGAACTTGCTACGGCCCATCAGGTGCGCGATGCGGCTGAGGTCCAGCCCAAGTTCCTCGTCGACGGTTTCGGTCATGGACGCGAGGGCGCGGATCCGGGTTGCTTCGGCGCGGATGATCGCGCCGAGCGGGAGGTCGGGGTGGTCGAATGCGGAAACGGCGCCGCGGGTGCGGGTGAGGAGGCGCTGGAAGTGCTCGGCGGCCAGGGAGAGGTCGTCTTCGGAGGGCGTCTGCGGTACGTCGAGCTCGGGCGCGGTGTGACCCAGGAGCATGTGCGCGATCTCGTGGAAGACGATCTGCGTCTTGAGGATGGCGGCAGCAGCGGCGTCGTAGAAGATGAGGTCGGCGACGTCGAGGCCGAGCCAGATGCCGCAGGGCAGGGCTGGGTCGGGTGGTCCGTCGAGGGGCAGCAGGATGAGGGGCCTCCCGCGGAGGGCGGCTATGCCCTCGCAGAATGCTTCAAGGTTGAACGGCTGTGGGATGGACAGCTGGTTGACGATGGCGACGCACTCGCGGTCGCCCCGCTTCCACCAGCTCATCGACTGCCTCTCGCCGTCCGGCGGGAAGGTGCACTGCTGCTTCGAGCCGGATTTGTACTGCCCTGTCGGTATGGAGCTTAGGCGAAATTTTCACAATGGCTGAAAATTGTTGCTCACATGTCAGGTAGATGCAGCTTTGGGTGATTTGGGCTCGACGTGTCGTTTCAGCTCTTGGTGCGTCGGCCCCGGCCGGGCTTGACGTCCGGCAGGCCTTCGGTTTTGCGGAGGTGCTTGATCAGCGCGGTGACCGACTTGAGGGATCCGGCCGAGAGGCCGCCGAGGCGGAACGCGGCGGCCTGGACGTTCTCGTCTTCCAGGACCTGGGCGAACTCGTCGGCTGCGGCGGCCCTGCGGGTCTCCTCGTGCAGACGGGCGATACGCTCCTCCAGCCTCTTCTCGACCGCGGTGGAGTTCTCTCCGTCGGCCAGATAGCCGGTGCTGACTCCGAAGAAGCCGGCGAGGGCGCGGATCGAGTCGATGCCGGGGTTGGTGTTGACGCCCTTGTGGATGGTCTGCACAGTGCCGTGGGACACGGAGGGGCCGGGCAGCTGCTTGGTGCCGTCAGCGATCTCCAGGTAGGTGTACGGCCCGCGGCCGGGCGGGTGCAGGGTCCGGATCAGGAAGTCGAGGCGCTGGGCCATCGTCTGCTCGCGGCCGGGCGGGCTCTCTTCGCCCATGGGGAATCACTCCTGTCCGTTGCCATGCGGGGGCAGTTCAGCCCGAACCGCCAACCTTGATTATCTACTGTGCTAGACGGAATTTGCTAAATGGCACAACTACCCACGTCTAGAACGCTTATTGACTGGTCGTGTCCATGACGAATCGGGCAACGGTGTGATCTACGACTTATCGGCTTGCAGTCGCAACGAGCGTCGACGTATGTTGATCCACGCCTTATCTAGCCCGCTAGATGAAGCGCGTCTCATGATTTGGGCGCGCGGAGTCTAGCCCGCTAAGCACGTGCTGTTCGACGTGGGCCGGATGGGGTCGGGGGAGGGGCCGTGCCATGTGCTGCGGCATCAAAGAGCCCGAGTAAGGCCGGTGTTCAGGGGAGTGGGATCCCCCGAACACCGGGACGCGTCTCCGGGGAGGGGACGCGGTTCACCGGGAGCTGGGTCGTATCGCCGTAGGAAGCTGCGGCCCGGTTCCCTGGATCAAGGGCAGTTTTTCATGCGATCACTCGTACGCAAAGACCTGGCCGCCACCGGCGCCGGGGTTCTGGTGCCGGCCATCGCCGGACCGTCACGTTCCGCCTGCCACACCGCTCCTGTCGCGGGTACGGCCGCTCTGTCCGCCTCGGCGCCGAAGCCGTCGGCGGGACATGCCTACTTCGCGCCCGGCTGCTCGGGGCCGAGCGTCTCGCTCCGGGCCCGCGGCCCCGTGTTCGCGGCTGCCCGGACTCCCCTAGCGGGTCCGCACCGTACGACGGCCGGCTCGGGTCCGTCGTAGCGGCACGCCGCTGGCCCCTGCCTCTGCCTCAGGGCCTTCTCCGCTCCCGCTGACCTCTTGGACGGCCTGGTGCTCACCAGCCGCGCCCGGGAGCCGGGGTGCGAAGGCATGCCCTGACTGCGCAGTCCTCTGGCCCCGGCGGGCCGTCGGCACCCCATCTTCTTCTTCGCTTTCACCGAGCCGCAGGCGGATTCTCCATGCCCTCAGAACTCCTATCTATCCGTATTTGTTCACGTCTGGCGTCTTCCGGTCTCGCGCTGGCCGCGCTGAGTGCTGCCCTGACGGCCTGCGGCTCCGGCGGCACCCCAGTGGCGGAGCCCCCGGAGCTGGCCCCCACCACGTCGGCCGCCGCCGGCCCCGCGCCGGGCAGCGGGACGATCCCCGTACCCGAGGGCCCGGCCGCCTCCGAAGGGGCCGAGCTCCCGCAGGACATCGCGAAGGTCGCCGCGGACTTCGCGGCCGCCTGGGCGAGCCACGACGCGCGGCCGGGCAAGGACTCGGCGTACACGGAGGCGGGCAAGCGGGCCGCGGTTTACGCCTCGCCGGACCTCGGTGCGTCGATCAGCACGCCCCGGGCGAGCACGAACTCGGTGTGGCGGCAGTGGACGGCCGACAAGACGACCGTCACCGCGACGGTCCTGAAGGTGTCGATTCCCGACGGTGCTCCGGCCCCGACGGCCACCTCCGCGCTCGCGCGGGTGGTGTACCGGCTCACCACCGCACCCGAGAAGGGGCAGGCCACCACCGAGACCAAGCAGGTCGCCATCCAGCTCGAACGCGGCGCCGACGGCACGTGGCGCGTCATCGCGCTGCCGTACGCGTAGGCGGCCGGCGTGAACAAGCTGATACAGGCCGGCGCTGCCGCCTTCGTGCTCGTCCTCATCCTGGTCTTCGCGCTGATGATGATGCTGGGCGGGGCCGGGGGAGCGCGGGCGGCCAACAACGGCCCCGGCGGCTCGATCGCGGCCGACGCCCCGGTGCCCGACTGGGTCCGCAAGCTCATCGACAAGGCGATGGCGAATACCTGCCCCCAGGTGACCGCGTCCCTCCTGGCCGCGCAGCTCCACCAGGAGTCCGGCTTCCGGCCGAACCCGCCCGACGGCGGCGCGGGAGCGCTGGGCATCGCTCAGTTCATCCCCGGCACGTGGGCCGTGTACGGGGTCGACGGCGACGGCGACGGGAAGAAGGATCCGCTGAATCCGGCGGACGCGATCCCGGCCGCGGTCGCCTACGACTGCAAGCTCGCCGAGATCGTCAAGAACGTGCCCGGCGACTCGGTCAAGAACATGCTCGCCGCCTACAACGCCGGAGACGGCGCAGTCCTGCACTACAACGGGGTCCCGCCCTACGACGAGACCCGCGGCTACGTGGAGGAGATCACCTCGCTGGCCGCGAAGTGGGCCGCGGCTGCCGACGGCCAGGTACCGCTGCCCCCGGGCTCCGGCGGCGCAGCGCGGGCCATCGCCGCCGCGAAGACCGCGCTGAACACCCCCTACCAGTGGGGCGGAAGCTGCAACTTCCCCTACAAGAGCATGAACGGCTGCGACTGCTCCTCGCTCATGCAGATGGCGTGGGGCGCGGCCGGCGTGAACTTGCCGAGGACCACCTACGACCAGGTGCACTCCGGCACCCCGGTCGCCGCGATCAGCCAGCTGCGCCCCGGCGACCTGCTCTTCAGCGTGGGCAGCGCCGCCGTGCCGGAGCACGTTGGCATGTACATCGGCAACGGCGAGGTCATCGAGGCCCCGCGGACCGGACTGAACGTGCGGATCAAGCCCATGTCCTGGTGGCAGGGCCAGATCGTCGCCATGCGGCACATCGGATGACCGCATTTTTCCCCGGGCGTTTCCGCCCCTTCGTCCGGACCCTCTTCCGGGGTCCGGGCCCATCTCCCATTAAAGGACAAACTCATGGCTTCTGACGGTAAGTGGATGGTTCTCGCTGACAGCGTTGGTGACGTGATCGGCGGTGTGGACCCGAGCTGGGGCCCCTTCGGGGCGCTTGGAGCGACTTCGAAGGTGATCATCGGCGTCATCGCCGCGGGGGTCCTGGTCGTGTCGGCGGCGACGTTCCTGATGGGCATCGCCAAGTCGAAGGGCTGGGTCGGCTCCGGCAACAGCACGATGCACACCGACACCGGCAAGGGCCAGATCGTCGGCGGCCTGGTGGGGATCTTCCTCGTCGCGTCCGCCGCAGCCATCTTCACGGCCGTCTACGGCATGGGCATCTGAGGCGATCTCCATGACGAACAACGACAGCAACTCCGAAGGCCGACCGTGGTCGGCCGACCGCGCGCCCCGCCGGTCCGGCCCCAAGCCGCTGACCCTCATCGTCATCGCCGTCGTGGTCTGCACCCTGGCCGGGCTGCTCATCGCCAACCTCTTCACCTCCGGCACCCCGAAGGCCGGCTCCCCGGTCGCTGCCCCCGGCAAGAGCAAGGAAGCCGACGGCGGCAACACCGAGGGCGCGGGCACCACGGGGTCCCTGCGCACGAAGGACGGTGTGCCGGTCGGGTACGAGCGGACCAAGGAGGGGGCGAAGGCGGCTGCCGCGAACTTCCAGGCCGTGCAGTCCACCGCCCTGTTCCTCGCCGACAAGGACATCCGCCACAAGATCACCAACGTGATCATGGCCCCGGAGTCCGTGGCGCAGCGCCTCCAGACCCTGGACGAGCAGTCCGAGGCGGCCATGGCCAAGCTCGGCGTGCTCAAGAGCGGCCTGACCCAGGGTGGGGCCCCGCTGATCAACCGGCAGGCCACCCTGTCGGCGCAGGTCACGAGTTTCAGCACGGACGTCGTCACCGTCGAGCTGTGGACGGCCGCCGTCACCGGCGTTGCCGACAGCACCTCGAAGCTGACGCCGACCAGCGAGTTCAACCAGTGGAACTACACCCTGCGGTGGGTGGACGGCGACTGGCGGGCGGTCGGCATCACCCGCTCCGCGGGGCTCGTCCCGCAGGCGACGGCCGGCCAGCCGTCCGCCCCCGACTCCTTCCGGCAGCTGGGAGGGGACGCGAATGTCGCGCCGTACTCCCGCTGAAGCCCCCCGGCGCCGCTCACCGCGCCTGAGGGTGCTGCGGTCGCTGCCCGCCACGATCACCGCCGGGCTGCTGGTGCCCCTGTGGCTGCTGTTCACCGCGCCGGCCGCCCAGGCCCTGCCCAGCGCCTGCGACATCCCCGGCATCTCGGAAGCCTGCGACATCAACGATGCGGTCGGCGCGATCGCCGACTTCGCGTCCGACCCGTTCGGGTTCATCGCGAAGAAGATGGGCGAGGGCGCGGCATGGTTCCTGGGGAAGATCATCGGACTGATGGACGCCACCACCAAGGTGGACTTCACCAATCCGGGCTTCCTCAAGACCTACGCCCTGATCTTCGGCGTCTCCACGCTCCTGACGCTCATCCTGTGGCTCGTCGCGGTGGCCAAGCGTGTCGTCTCCGGGATCTCGCCCGTCACCGCGGTCTCCGAGGCGGTGGGACTGCTCCTGCTCCAGGTCATGGTGAACGCCTTCACCCCGGCCGCCCTGGTCTTCCTCAACCAGCTCGTCGACGAGATCACGAAGGTGTTCGCGGGCAACGCCATCCAGGAGGGCAAGGCCTTCATCGAGAAGCTGACGAAGGTCATCCTGAAGACCGACGCCACACAGGCGCCTGTCGTCCTGATCATCGTGTTCCTGCTGATCATCGTGGCCGCGCTGCTGGTCTGGATCGAGCTGCTGATCCGCGCCGGCGCCCTCTATATCGGAGCGGCGCTCGGTCCGCTGGTCAACGCCGGGTTGGTCGACCGTGACTTGTGGGGCAAGACGAAGAAGTGGGTGGGCATGCTCCTGGCCCTCCTGCTGGCCAAGCCAGTGCTGTTCGCCCTGTTCGGGCTGGCCGCGGCCATCATGAACTCGGACAAGAGCGGCAACGCCGACGCGGTCAACACGATCCTCGTGGGCGCGCTGCTCCTGTTCCTGTCGGTGTTCTCCAGCGCCTCCATCTACAAGTGGCTGCCGGGCTTCGGGGACGAGATGGGTTCCCTGATGAACACCCGCAAGGCCGCCGGGCAAGCCGGTCCGGCCGCGGCGGTCCCCGGTCCGGCGCAGGCCGCGAACTCGGCGATGAGCGCACGGATGACGAGCTCGGTCGTCGGCAAGGGAACCGCCGCCGCCGGACCGGTCGGCGCGGCCCTGACCGCCGTCAAGGCCGGTGTCGACATGGCCAAGAACAAGGCCCAGGGCGCGGACACCATCGCGGACCAGGGCGGCGGCGAGGGCGGACCGCAGTCCGGCGGCTCCTCCACCGGCGGCTCCTCCACCGGCGGCTCCTCCACCGGCGGCCCTGGCGGCGGTTCCGGCGGTGAGGGTGCGCCGAGCAGCGCGCCGTCCTCCAGCCCCACCGGCGGTTCGGTCGTCCCGGCCGGGGGCGAAGGCGCCCCGGGTTCGGAAGGCGGCGACTCGTCCTCCGTGCCGGCGGCTGCGGGAGCGGGCACCGCGAACCCTGTCGGCTCCTCCACGATTCCCGCCGACCACGCGGCCGGTGGCGGGGGGGAGTCCTCTGCGGCCTCGAGTCCCTCCGCGAGTCCGAACTCACCCGCGGGCCCTTCCACCATCCCGCTGCCCGCACAGCCCGCGGGCTCTCCGGCCTCCCCTCCCGCGCCTTCTCCCGCGCCTTCTCCCGCTCCGGCGGGGGCTCCGGCCTCGGGCGGCCCGGCCGGAACGTCCTCGGGGGCGGGCCCTGCGACCGTTCCCACGCCGTCCACGCCGTCCACCCCGAGCACTCCGCGTGCTCCGTCCGCCCCGTCCACTCCGGCCGCACCGGTCCGGCCCATTCCAGGAGGAAGTGGTAGCTGATGTCCGATCGCAGCTATGTCTTCGGCAAGCCGAGGCCGACCGGTCTGGTCGGCAAGCGGGACCTCGGCGAGCAGGTCCTGCTCGTCAGCGCGGGAGCGGTCGCCGTGTTCGGCGCCTGGCTCTTCTCCGCCATCCCGCTCCTCGCGTTCGTCGCGGTCGCGGTGCCCGTGAGCATCGCGGCCGGGGCGGTATTCATCCCGTACAAGCCCAAGGGCGCGTCCTCGCGCCGCACCCTCTACAAGTGGTGGCGGATCGAGCGGGACCGCAAGCGGACTCTGGCGATCACCGGCGGGGTGTGGACCTCGCCGGCCGTGGAGGCCGGTGTCCTGCGCGACGGCGGGATCCCGCCGGAGGCCCTTGAGCCGGCCCCGGGCATCACGGGGATCCGCCCGGTCACGGCCTCGGTCCGCGGCCAGGACATCGCGGTCGTCCTCCAGCCGGACCTCGGCTGCGTGACGATCGCCCTGGAGATCGCCTCGCGCGGTCACGCGGGCAAGGACCGCTCCGATCAGGAACTCGCCCTGGAGCGGTGGGGCTCCCTCCTGGACTCCTTCGGGAACTCCACCGACAACCCGATCGACCGGATCTCGGTGCTGGCCCGCCAGCTCAAGTCCGACCCCGAGGCCCACCAGCAGCACATCGCGACCCGCGCCCAGTCGCCCGCGACCGCCAAGGTCCCCGACTGGCTGGCCGCGTCCTACGACGCCCTGTCGGACGCGGTGAGTACCAGCGCGGAGGAGCACCGGTACTACGTCGTCGCCTACGCCTCCTGGAACAAGGACTTCGCCGCCGAGTCCCACGACCGCGGGTCGGGTGACGAGGGCATCGCCGCGGTGATGGCGGCGGCCGCCGAGGAGCTGTGGGCGCGCTGCGAGGACGCCGAACTGCGGGTGGTGGCCCCGATGGACCTGGGCGCGCTCACCGCTCTCATCCGCAACAGCTACGACCCGGACCACCTGATCTGGGATGAGACGCTGCCGATGCAGCACGCCTTCCCCCGCCAGGTGGAGGTCCTCGACAAGCGGTCCTTCCGGGCGCGGGCCGCCGACTCGACGGAGGGCTGGTACCACGCCACCGCCGCGGTGGTGAGCTGGCCCAACACCCCGGTCGGCCCCGACTTCATGGCCCCGCTGCTCATCGGGCTGCCCGACATCATCCGCACCGTCGCCATCACCTCCCACCTGGAGCCCAACGACGCCGCCGTCAAGCGGATGCTCAGCGAGGACACCAACAACCAGGCCGAGATCCAGCGCGACATGCGCCTCGGCCGCAACATCGACCCCCGCGACCTGATCGCCACCCAGGCCACCGCCAAGCGCGGCATGGAGCTGGCCGCGTCCGGCGCGGCCGGCGCGGCGATCGTCGGCTACATCACCGTCTCAGCGCGCACCGAGAAGGAACTGTCCAAGGTCAAGCGGGATACCGGCGCGAAGGCGCGCTCCTCTCACCTGGGTATCGAGTGGCTCGACCTTGAGCACCACCGTGCCTTCGCCAACACGCTGCCGCTCGCCGGAGGGATCAGGAAGTGAACGTTTTCGCACCCGCGCGGGAAACGACGATGCGTCCGCTGTACACGACGACGCGCGCCTCCCAGGCCCTGTACCTGCCGATCGCCCCGCCCACCCTGGGCACCGCCGGCACGGTCGTGGGAAGGGAGCTGTTCTCCGGCAAGGCCTTCATCTACTGCCCGTTCTCCATCTTCGGTGACGGCCTGCCGGGCGGGAACTGCCTCGTCATGGGCGACACCGGCCGGGGCAAGTCCGCGCTGACCAAGACGTACGCGCTGCGACAGGCCCGGATGGGCCGCCGCCTGGCGATCCTGGACACAAAGGAGCAGAAGGAGTCCGGCGAGGGCGAGTGGGCGGCGGTGTGCCGCGCGCTCACCGGGTCCGAGCCCATCAAGTTCGTTCCCGGCGGCGGGCCCGGCTCGGCGTGCATCAACCCGCTGGACCCCGAGATCAGCGGCCGCCGCCAGGTCGAACTCGTGCGCACCGTCGTCGAGCTCGGTCTGGACCGGAGCCTGGACGAGTTCGCCGGATCCGCCCTGCGCATCGCGGTGCGCAGGGCCAACGAGCGGGCGGCGGCGGAGGGCCGCGTCGCGGTCCTTCCTGACGTCGCGTTCGCGCTGCGCCACCCCACTGAGCAGGACGCCGCCGCGAAGAAGCGCGGCCTGGACGAGCTCCTGGCTGACGGCCTGGAGGCCTCGTACGTCCTGGACCGGCTGTGCGGCGGCACCGCCGACGATGCGGCCGGCGGCGGAGACCTGGTCGGAATGCTGGACGGGCCGACCTCGCTGAGCGTCGACCTCGACGCCCTGATGATCGTCTTCGACCTGGCGCGGGTCCCCTCCGGCGGCGCCGCGATGACGATCCTCATGGCCGTCATCTCCGTGTTCCTGGAGGAGGTGTGGCTGCGCGGCGAGTGCGAGTGCGGGACACCGCCGGACACGCATGCCCGGATCGTCACCGACACGGCCTCCGGCGCGTGGAAGCGCGGTGGGAACCCGGACACCGGATGCCGCGGCTACAACCAGATCAAGAGGATCCTGGTCTTCGAGGAGGCCTGGCACATCCTGGGCACTCCACAGCTTGCGAAGTTGTTGGAGAAGTTCCTCAAGTTCGCCCGCGGCTACGGCCTGTCCTGCATTTTCATCGTGCACCACTTGAGCGATGTCGACGACAGCACGGAGACCGCGGCCGCGCTGAAGATGGCCGACACCCTGGTCGTCTACTCGATGAAGGCCGACGAGGCACGCGCGGTCGTCAACCGCCTGAACTTGCCGGCCTGGACAGCCGACCACATTCCGCGGCTGCGCCGCGGGGTGGCCCTGTGGAAGGTCGGCGAAACCGTCTACCCGGGTGTCCAGCACCTGCTGACCACCACCGAGGAGCAGCTGTGCTTCTCGTCCAACGCCATGTCCGAAGCCGCGGTGGACGAGACCTCGGACGAGTCGGCGCTCACCGCGGCCTGACCACGACCTGCTGAGGACTGCTCATGACGACTCCCGCCTCCGCCGGAACACACGGCCACGCGCCCGGTGCCCCGCTGCTCCAGGAGCAGCCGGCCGCCCGCGCGCTCTGGTTGCAGTCCTGTGCGGCGTCGGCGTTCCGGCCCGGAGGCGCCTCGTGAGGATCTTCCACGGCCGGCCCGGCGCGGGCGCCGTCCAGAAGGAGACGCTGCGCGCAGCCGGTCTGGACGGTGCGGCGCTCACGCTCCTGGGCGCCCTGCTGGACGGCGCAGACGGCCAGACGCTCACGCTGGCGGCCCTCGCCGAGCAGCACGGCGTCCCCGTACGGCGGCTGCACGCCGCTGCCCGGTCCCTGACCGCCGACGGGCTCCTGCTGCGCGTGAAGTATGAGTCCCCAGGCGGGCGGTGGGCGACCGACCTGTACGTCTTCCCCACCCCGGTCACTGCCGTGGAGTTCGAGGCGGTGCGGGGGCGGCATGCCGGAGCCGTCACCCTGACGCTGGAGCCGGACTGCGCCCCCGGAACACCCCAGCCGGCCCCGCCCGCCGAACCCGTCGCGGCGGCCGCCGCGACGGGCGGGCCGCTGGAGCAGGATGTCGAGCTCGTCACGGCGGCCGCCGTCCGCGAGGTCCTGGACGCCCTGCCCGGCCAGCTCACCGTGCTGCTGCCCTCGCCGCTCCCGGCCGCTGTGACCGCCGCCGTCCGGGCGGCGCTCGCGGCCGGACGGCAGGCGGAAGACCTGTCCGCGCGGGTCGTACGTCGGTGGTGGGCCCACGGCTACGCAACGAAGGCCGCGCTGGGATCCCTGTCCCGGCCGGTCGGCGTGGCCATTGCGCTGCTGCGGCCCGGCCCTTGCCCGGACCCCCGGTGCGAGGACGGCGTGAACCTCGACACCGGCATGCCCTGCCCGCGCTGCGCCGAGCGCAGCGAGGACTTCCACCGCGCCAAGGCCACCGAGAACACGCCGCCCGTGGTGAACGTCGCGGATTTCCCGACACCTACGCCGCCCGCGTTCGCCTCGCTGGACCTCACGTCCCGCATCGACCCCGAAACCAACGCGGCGGGCATGGCCCGCACGCGCGCCGCGCTGGCCGCGGCGAAGAACGCCCGCACCACCCCGCACCCGTCCAGGAGGACACCATGACCGACTTTCCCTCGCTCGTCGAAGGCGGCGGTCTCATGCAGTACGGGCCCTGGGCCCTGCTGGCCGTCGCCGCCCCGGTCGCCGCGGTAGTCCTCAAGCCGTGGGAGCGCCAGAGCGACGGCGCGACCTGGGGCGGCCGCAAGGTGGAGAAGCACCTGCGCGCCGAAAAGTCCCTGGAGACCCGCCCCGACCGGCTGGTCGCGGGCCGCGGTCTGGTCACGAAGAAGCTCGTCGCGGGGGAACCCTGCCTGTCCGGTCTCGCCTTCGGCATCCCCGGCTCCGGCAAGTCCATGGGCCTACTCCTGCCCAACGCCCTGGAGTGGGCAGGCCCCCTCGTCATCACCACCGTCAAGGCCTCCGACCTCGACATGATCTACGCCCGGCGCGCCGCCGAGGGCCGGCCGGTGCACGTGGTGGCCCCCAAGGGCATACCCGGGCGGGTCACGTCCCGCTGGTCCCCGGTGGAGTACTGCAAGACCGAGCAGGACGCCGACGAGATGGCGAAATGGCTGACCGAGGCCTCCGCCAACAGCGCCGACCCCAAGGCGCAGACCTGGCTGGAGCAGGCACAGCCCATCGTCAAGGGCGTCCTGCTGGCCGCCCGCGTCTCCGGCGAGGGCATCACCGCGTTCCGGCGCTGGCTCTCACTGGGCAAGGACGCCGTCGACACCGTCGAAGGTGTCCTCATCGACGCCGGGTTCGCCGAGGCCGCGGAAGACTACGCCTCCCCGTGGCGGCGCCTGCACGGCGACGGCGTCGGGTCGATCCAGCTCACCCTCAACGTGATCGCCCGCGTCTACCAGGACAAGGCCGTACGCGAGTCCAGCACGACCAGCGACTTCGACGTCGATGAGGTCATAGCCAAGGGCGGCACCATCGCGATCGTCGCCTCCGCCTCCGACAGTCGGCGCTACGCGCCGCTGATCACCGCACTGATCGCCTCGGTGATCCACGCCGCCGAAAGCCAGTACGCCCGCACCGGCAAGCCGCTCTCGCCTGCCCTCGGCCTGCTGATCGACGAGGCCGGCAACGTGCTGCGCTACCCGGACCTGGCGACCGTCCTGACGACGGGCCGCGGCCAGGGCATCGTCATGCTCACGATCTGGCACGACCTCAGCCAGCTGCGGACCTCCCTGGGCGACGACAAGGCCAACACCGTCATCTCCGCCTCCCCGATGCGCATGCTCCTACCGGGCGTCGCCGACCCCGAGACGCTGGCCTTCTTCAACCTGACGCTGGGCCGCGCCGAGGTCTCGATCTCCGCGGAGTCCCACAACCGCGAACGCGACCTCGCCCCGGTCCACGCCCTGCAGCAGCTGAAGGACGGCACGGCGATCGTCCAGTACGGCAACAAGGCGCCCGTCCTGGTCAGCCTGCGGATGATCTTCCAGGACAAGGACCTTCAGCGGCTGATCAAGGAAGCCCCCGCACGCAAGGAGCTGGCACGTGCCTGACGACGAGTCCTACGACATCCCGCCCATGGACGGCCTCGTCGACGAGGACACCGGCGAAATCCTCGACGACCTCGACATCGAGGAAGAAGAAGAGGAGGAGGTGGACCTGTCGGGGTGGGTCTGGGTTGTGATGGAGCCGGCCGTCCGCCGCGAGCGCCTGGCCGAGCTCCGTACCTGGGTGCAGTGGCTGGTGCGGACCTACCCGTGGACGCTCACCCACCTCACGCCCTGCTGGTACCAGCACAAGGACGTCTGCGAGCTGCTGACCGCGTTGTTCGTGTCCTGGGTGCGGACCTACAGCCCGGGCAGCAAACGCGATACCGCCGAGGTCGAGTGGATCGACGCCCTCTACCGGACGGTGCCCCGCATCGCGCTGAAGGAGTGCACCGCGCAGAAGCACACCGACCCGCGGGTGAGGGAGTTCCGGGACTACGACCGCGCCTTCGAGATCTACTCCAAGGTCTCGGACGACATGACCGACAAGGCCCTGATCCACCCGGGCCTTCACGAGATGATCCGACAGGGAGCAGAGCAGTGACCGTACCCGTATCCGTACCGTCCGCCGCCGAGCCTGAGGGCCGTATCTGGCCGAGGTGGGCCACCGCCGCCGACTTCTCCGGCGCACGCGGCGAAGCGCTGCGACAGGAGATGTCCCTGCGCCTGGAGCTCCCGCCGTACGCCGAGAGCGTCGCGGTCCTGATGGGCCGCGACACGGCCGGCCACCAGTTCACCAAGATCATGACCTGGCCGTTCGCCCGCCACCTCCTGGACCGGCCCACCGACTGGTGGCACATCGCCGACAAGGAGCCCGCGCAGCCGGGCTGGCCCCGCCGCTCGGCCGACCTCCTGGGCACCTGGGACCTGGCAGGCCTGTTCCCGCTGTTCGCGATCCTGCCCGACCGGCCCGCCGCCGTGGCCTTCCGCGGCGACGACGCGGCGTGGCAACGGGCCCGCCGCCACGCCCTGTCCGACGCCGTCGCCCGGCAGGACGGCCCGGACCGCTGGAGCATCCGCGTCCCGGAGCCGCTCACCCCCTGGCTGACGGCGCACTGGTCGATCCCCTACCCGGCCCGCAACGTCCCCGTCTCCCGCAACCTCGCCGCGCTCACCATCGGACAGCCCTCCGGAGGCGTCCTGCGCGGCAGGAAGACCGCCACGGTCGAACTCGACGAAGTCCAGACGCACATCGCGGCCCTCGCGCACATCCTCGTCGGCGTGGCCCGCGACACCAGCCGAGCGGCCGCCGGGGGAGCGGTCGAACTGCGCTCCCTGCTGTGGCGGGTCGCGCAGGAGCAGAGCATCGAGGAAGGCGACATCACGCTGGCCCACCGGCAGGCCTACAAGTGGCTCGCCGGCGCCGACGCCCTCCAGCAGGCCTCCTAGCGGCCCGCCCACCACCATCACCAGGAGCGCATGATGAGCACCCCCGTCCCCCGTGAACGCGCAGCGCGCGGCCGCGAAGTCCAGCAGGAACTCCGCGCCCGCGCGGTCGCCGAAGGCCGGCTCGCCGCCGACATCGCCGAAGCCCTGTCCGATCCCGCGCTCAGCCGCTGGAGGAGCGCCAACGGCTTCGCCGTCGTCGACGACCTCGACCGGCTGGAGGGCCCGGCCACCGGAACCGTCCGCGTGCCCGACGACCTCGTACGCGACACCGTGCCCGCCGAAGTCGACCTCACCGACCCGCGCGCCGTCACCGAGCTGTACCGGGTCGTCCTCGCAGACGGAACCGCCGCGCAGCAGTACGCGCTCCTCAACGCCGCCCTCCTGACGTCCGTCTGGGCCGTGGGCCTGGCCGAAGCACCCGTCATGCGGGTGTGGGAGAGCCGCTTCCCGCAGCTCACGGGACGGTGAGCGGGCAGTGAACGAGGAGGAGAAGTGGCGGATAGCCCGGATCACCCTGGAGACGGTCGGCGACAAGTACGACTACGCGCTGGCCGGCTCCATGGCGCTGCGCGCACACGGTCTGGCCGAGCGGCCGGTCGATGACATCGACCTGTTCAACATGCCCGACATCGGCGAGGGCGCCGTCGATGCCCGTGCGGAGGTCGTCACCGCGCTGACCGACGCCGGCTACCACGTCGAGGTGGAGAAGGTCTGGGCCCTGGACCAGGCCGCGAACCTGAGCGTCAGCGACCCCGCACAGCCTTGGGACGAGCCGGTGACCATCCAGATGGTCCCGATGGAGATGCACTACTTCCCCTCCGACATCAACGGCATCCGCACCATGTCCGTCCAGGACTGCGTGCAGATGAAGGCCGAAGCGGTGGGCTGGCGCACCGAGGCCAAGGACTACGTCGACCTGAGCGAGATGAACGTCGTCCTGGGCGCGGAGGTCGTCGACGAGTACCTCGCGGCCAACCCCAACCCGGCCCCCGAGGTCGTCTTCCGCTCCCAGCTCGGCAAGGTCGCCGAGATCCCCGACGAGAAGTTCGCCGCCTACGGCCTCGGCCCGGACCGGGCCGCGGAGGTCCGGCAGAACATCCTCGCGTGGGCCTCGGAGATCGCCCCCGCCCGACCGAACCCGCTCGCCGTGGAGGCCACCGGCCCGGCCGCAGGCGTCCAAGCGCTGCTTCCGGACCAGGCCGAGGCGGCCGCGGACCGGATCGCGGACGCCTCACCGCAGTCGCTGATGACCGACCACGAGCTGATGGTGACGGCCGGCAAGACCCGCCAGCTCGCCGACACCGCCGACGCTGTCGCGGCCGAGTCCGAGCGGGAAGCGGAATGGATGCGCGCCAACTACGAGGCGACCGGCGGAGGCTCTATGGCCGCCGAGCTGCGGGAGATGGGCGCCGACGACGCCATGGTCGCGCGGGCCTCGAACAGCGAACGCGAGGACGTCGAGCGCAAGGAATCGCGCGCCGGCGAACTGCGCGGACAGGCCAGCGAGCTGCGCGGACAGTCCGAAGCCGCCAAGGGCGAGGTCGACCGCCGCTCCGAGCTCAGCCCGGAGGAACGAGCGGCGGAAACCGTCATCCGGCGCGAGATCACCGGCCAGGTCGCAGCCCAAGCCGACCCGACACGCGCCTCCGTCGTCGCCCGCGCCACAGCCACCGCACCTCACCAGCAGGCTGCCCGCATGTGACGGCGAAGGGACCCACCAGGCCGGAAACCTGACGGCCACCGGAGCCTTGGCCGTGGGCTGTCCAACGCACCGGGATACAGGCCGTGGCACCGGGAACGGCCTCACTCAGCCGCGGCGTTGTTCAGGTGCGCCGAGGGAACTCGGTCTCGAAGGCTGGCGAGAAGCCGGTATACCCCTGGCAGGCCCGGGAGAGAATGGGATACATGGAGCTGAAGATCGGAAACACGGACAAGTCGGCAGGGACACTTCGCGTCGGACGCCTCGCAATGGGCAAGACGCTGAGGCGCGACACACCCATCGGCATGTGCATGAACGTGTTGCGCGGGGTTGTGAACGAGATCGAGAATCGCGAATCGGAGAAGAAGAAACGGCGGTTCTCATGGCGCCGGTGGCAGGCGAGCACCATGTACTACCTGAGTGTCGATGACGTCCGATTGCTTGCCGACCACCCTGCGAACCAGGAGCTGCGCGACCTGATCGCTGCCATACGAGATCGCGGTCCTGCCGTTGACGTCGTCCTGAAGTGCAGCTGACAGACAGGGAACCAGGCCCAGCCAAAGGGGAAACCCGCCATCGCAGAGGACTCCGAAGCGGCAGGTCAGAGGGTTCCAGCGGTGCCCACACAGTCCGGTCCGGGCTCCGGCGCGGTCGGGCCGAAAGCCCGGGGCTGACCTCGGACGGTGTCCGGGCCCCTGGCTATAGTCGGCCCTCACACACCCAGGGAGTCTCCATGAACCACCGTATCTCCGGACTCGCCCTGGCCGCGTTCCTCGCCCTGGCCGCGGTCGGCTGCGGCACATCCAGTCAGGGCCTGTCCCCTGCGGGAGTGAAGCCCGACACCACGACCCCGCCCGTCAGCGAGTCGGACCTACGGCTGCGGCTGCTGACCGGGGCAGACCTCGGACAGGACTACACCGAGGTTCCCACGTCACCCGCCCGCACCGACGGCGTCGGCATGAGCGGCTGCCCCGCCCTGGAGAAACTGGATGGCCCCTCCGGCGACGGCGCGCTCGACTTCGCGACCAGAGTCAAGGCGTCCTTCACCTACAGCGAGACCACCGGCGGGAGCATCTCCAAGCTGGGGGAGGAGCTGTACAGCGACACCCCGGCGAAGCTGGCCCAGAGCACCAAGGCCCTCTTCGACGCGTACGCCTCCTGCCCGTCCTTCAACCTGAACTCGGGCACCACCCCAGTCAAGATCGAGATCAAGAAGGAAACCCCACCCAAGGGCCTCGGCGACGAGCAGTACGCGCAGACGATGACCGTGGTGACCGGCTCCTCCACCACAGTGCTCCGGCAGACCGCCGTACGAGCCGGCACCATCATGGTGATGCTGTCCGGCGAGCCATCCCTCGTCACCAAGGAACTCCCGGCCGCTGTCCAGAAGGCGAAGGGGAAGTAGCCGTACCCCGCGCCCAAGGCCCCGGGCACCGGTCCCTTGGGCGCGGCCTGCTCCGCTGCTCGAGTCGGGTACCGGCTCGACCTGGATCGGGGGGAGAACCAGGGAGCCGGTACCCGGAGCGGGCCCCGTGAAGGGGCCCGGATGTCCATGAGTACAGGACACGAGCCGCTGACCTGACATTCGGGCTGGAGTGTCCCAGAAGCCTTCTGAAAATTCCGTCGCACGCCCGAGGCGGACCGGAGATTCAGATGAGAGCAGGAGCCCCACGGTTATGGGGCCCCAGTCGCGTTCGGCGTCGCACCGCCGGGTCACCCGTACGGCCGACCTGCCCCGGCGCCGCACAGCCGTTGGACACGACATGACCCACCACCCCTACGAGCACGACCTCGGCACCCTGTACCTGACCGTCGCGCCGGCCACCCTGGACGACGCCGAAGCGGCGCTCGCGCTGATCGCGAACTTCCCCGACATCAGCAGCGCCCGCATCAAGCACGGCCTCGCGTGCCGCCATCTCGTCACGACGGGCGACGCCAGCCGGGTCGACGCCTACTTCGACGCCACGGACATCCGCCCCGACCACGAGTTCGACGCGGTGATGGTGGCCGCCGCGCGGCGCGGCGTCGAGCGGATGAGGATGCTGGAATGGGAACTCACGGGTACCCACCCGAGCGACATCGACCCCGACGCCGAGTGATTCTCACAAATGACGTTCCCCATGGCACAGGAGCCGAGCAGGGCTAGGGAGCTATCGTCCGCTCACATCGTCGCCGCACGTGGCTTCGGGCAGGGGTTCCCGGGCGTCCACGGCTGACTGCCATTTCGCGTCAGCGGCCGGTCCGTCGGCACGCTCGGCACCCCACACCCATCGTCCGCCGCCCTCACGTTCCTCGGCGAGGACGCCGACGGCGTAGCGGTTCCCCGGCCGCAGCGCTTCGTTCAGGGCTTCGGTGGTGCCGTACGTCCCGTCGGGCTTCTTTACCACCCCCTGTGCGAGGTTCAGGGTGGCGGGCGCGGTGCCCTTGAGGGACTTCTCCACGGTGAGCGTCGACAGGCTCACCGCGCTGTCACCGCTCGCGTCCGGGGTGATGCGCTGCTCGCCGACCGTGCCGACCACCAGCGTCTCCACGTGCGTGGCGATCTGCTCCGGGGTGTTCGCCGGTGTTCCGCAGAGCGACTCGGTGTGGACCTCGCCGCTGAAGAACGCGATGTACGAGCCGGCGCTCCCGGCGATGGCGAGGGCGGCGGCACCCGCCCCCCACCACATGTGCTTGGCCATGGTTACCCCCACATTTTCTTGTAGTTGGCCTTGTCCACGGGCTGGGGTTCGGTGACCGGCATGCTCACGTTGATCGAGGTCCACATGAGCGAGAGGATCTTGCCGTCCTTGTGGCACAGGCCGAGCGCGTGGCCGACCTCATGGGCGGCTGCCGAGTCCTGGTAGGCCCGGTTGCGGCCGTCCATCTTCGACCGGTTGAAGCGGATGAAGTCGGTCCGTCCGATCCCGGAGTCGCGGACGTAGGAGGCGACCGGGTCCCGGTCACCGGTGGGTCCGGTGTAGTCCTGGAACTCGAGGTCGTTCACGGTCGTGGCCGAGTCGGGCGCGAGCTTGATCTTCGCGCCCGGGTACTGCCATGCCGACAGCGCCCATGTGCGCGCGGTGTCGTACTTCGTTGCGTCGGTCCACCGGATCTCGCCGTCGTCCACGGCGCTCTTCGTCCTCGATTCGGATTCGCCGTTGACACAGGGGGCGGGATCCACGGCGTGGGCGGGGGGTATGGCGAGGAGGCAGGCGGCGACGGTACAGGCGGCCAGGGAGATGGCGCGTGTGGTCATGGGGACGGAGCGTAGCGGCGTTGGTGATCACCGCGAGACCGTCTTCTCGTGTGGGTGAACGCGATACCGAAAGGCTGATCTGGCGGCGGTCATACATCCGGTAGCCATCGGAACGCCGAGCCCGCCGGCTTGTCCGGGAGGGCCGTCTGCGGTGAGTCTGGGGGAGGGGTCTCCCCGTGCCGTCCGGTCGGATTGGCCAACGCGGATGCGGCCCCCAGGCCGCAGAAGACGTCCTGGCCGTCTCCAGGTTCCTCAGGTGGGGCTGTGCCGCGGGGCGCGAAGGAGGGAACCCGGGACACCCTTCGACCGCCCCGCCAGGGCCACCTCCAGTTCGTCGGGGTTGAGGGCGGTCTCCTCGGGGCCGGGGGGCTCGAAGCGGGCGAAGAAGTCGTCCAGGGCGCTGGGGGTGACGGTCAGCGCGTTCGCGTCGGCGCGCTGGTTCCGCTCGTCCAGGCGCCGCAGCAGCTCCGACTTCTCGACAGGGAGGTAGGCCAGCACCCAGCGGCTGCCCGCCTCCTCGACGGTCTTCTTCCACGCGTCGCGGTCGGCGCGCAGCCACAGCCCGTGGTCGAGGACGACGTCGTGCCCGGCGGACAACTCGTCGGCGAGCTGTTGGCGTACGGCGTCGACGACGGGGCGTTCACGGGCGAAGTACTCGTGCTCGGGGTAGTCGACGCCGTACCGGCCATGGAGGCGGTGGACTTCCTCGTCGACGGACAGGCGGAGCATCCCGCGGTCGGCCAGGGCGCGGGCGAGCACCGTCTTGCCGGAGCCGGGGAGACCGATCAGCAGTACGGCGACGGGGGCGGATGTGCTCACTTCGTACTCCCTGCGGGCGGGCGGGATCTGCTCCTTCCAGTGTGGGCCGACCACCGGGCTCGCGGGCCGGACTACGGGCAGACGCCGGCGGGGCCTGGGGGCGGGCGCCACATGATGGCCCTGCACTCCCGAAGCTGCGGCGAAGTGAAAAGGCTATAGGCGCCGCTCCCCTTGTCGCCCAGATCGGACCGCTCGCAGCTACGGTAGACGCCCATGAACGCCTACGACCGAGCCGTGCAACGCGCCCTCGCCACCACCGGCCACACCCAACTCACCGCCCGTCAGCTCGCCGCGCTCCTCGACCGCACCGAAGAAGCCATCCCGCACGCACAACACCTCCAACGCCTTCACCCCGGACACGCCACCACCCGCGACCGCCTGCACGCCGCTGGCATGACCTGCGCACGGATTGGTCTCCACGAGGACGGCGACCCGGAGTTCCTTGACGCGCTGCTGCAGGAACTCGCCCACACATAAGCCTGGCAACAGCCCACCAGGCCCGGTACTCCCGAAGCTGCGGGAGTACCGGGCCATGATGACTGCTCCCTGGGGGCAGGCCGGCTTGTGCCTGCCGTGGTGATCACCGCCGGGCACGGCGTCAGGACCGTCCACTTCGGGGCGCTGCAGCGTGTCCGGCCGGAGGGGCGCCGGACGGGTCAGTACCGGTGGTCGTCGCGGCGGTTCTGCTCGTCCTCACGCTGCTGGCGCGCCGCCGCCTGCGCGGCATCCTGGGCCCGCTGCTGCTGCGCGGCCTGGGCGTTGTGTGCGCGCTCCAGGTCCTCGCTCTGCTTCTCCGCGGGGTCCATGCTCCGCCGGACCGATAGCTCACGGCGAAGGCCCACCGCCCGCTCGCGGTGCGACTCGGCACGGCGGCGCATCTGGGCGCCGGTGGCCCGGGCGTGGTCCGCGTCGCCGCCGGTGACCTCCTTCTCCTTGGTGACGACCGCCTCGACGTTGCCGCCGAGCTGCGCCCATTCCTCAAGGAGCTGGTCGTGTTCGGTCTCGTCTCCGGCGAGCGGGGCCAGCCGCTGGGCTTCACCGAGCAGGGTGGCCTGGCGCTGCTCGGCGGCCGCGCGCTCCCGGGTGGCCTGGGCGAGTTGCTCCTCGGCGATGCGGCGGTCTTCGCCGCGTAGGACCGGGCGGTTGAAGCGCCCGGTCTCCTCCAGCCGGACCGTGGCGGCGGCGATCGCTGCCTCGGCCCGTACCCGGTCGCCCTCGGTTGAGGTCAGGTCCACGCGGGTGCGGCGCAGGTCCTGAACCGCAGTGACCTGCTGGCCGCGCTGGGCCGCTTCGGTCTCGATCCGGCCGCCCGGGGCAAGGTCGGCCGTGAGCCGGTCGGCGCGGGCGTACGCGGTGTCGGCCTCCTGGTCGGCGAGGCGCGCGCGGGCCAGCGCGGATGCCTCCGCCGTGCCCAGGGCGTTCTCGGAGAGCGTGCCGAACGGCCGCTGCTGCCATCCGGGTCGGGCCGGGGCCGGCTCGGGACCGAGCGCGTCGAGGGCGCGTACGGCATCGCGGCCCGCCCGGTGGTCGGCGCGAGCCTCCAGCGCGCGGGGAGCGTGCCGGCGGGCGGACTCCTCTGCTTCCTGGGCGCGAAGACGTGCCTGGGCGGCGACCTCGGCGGCCTGCTCGGCGTGCGCGGACAGCTCGGCGGCACGGGCCGCGAGGGCCTCGTGGTTGCGGCGCCGCTCGGGGTCCGCCGCCGCCTTGAGTGCGCTCTCGGCCCGGTTCCGGGCGTCCAAGGCCTGCTGCGCCGCCGCGTCGGCCGCACGGCTCTGCGCGTGCAGGGTGTTGTCGGCGCGTGCCGCGTCGTCGGCGCGGATCGCGCCGATCTCGCCCTGCTGGACCTTGGCCTGGAGCTCGGGCCGCGCGCTCTCCTGCGGAGCCCCCTTCGGCGGGGTGCTCTGCCGGAACACGTCGACGGCTGCGCGCGCGGTGTCGTAGTCGAGGGCCTGCACGGGATCGGCGGGACGCTGGCCCAGGGAGAGGTCTTCCCGGCCGTAGTCCCACCGCTCGCGGTAGGTGTCGACCGCGACGGCCGCGGCGAGCCACGGCTCACGCAGCGGGCTTTCGGGGGCCGGGACCGGTCCGAGGGCGTCGAGCCAGCGGGCTCCCGCCTCGGCGGCACCGAGCACGCGGGCGGCCGCGACGGCGTCCTCGACGGGTACCTGTCCGTCGCGCCACACGCGGCGCAGGTGGTCGGGTCCGGGCTCGGGGGCCGGGCCGAGCGGAGCCTTGTCGTCGAGCTGGGCGAGGTCGCGGTAGGCGGCGGCGGACGCCAGCCGCTCCCGCCATGCCGTGGCCTCGACGCTGTCCTGGGGCGCCGGTCCGTACGCGCCGGCCCAGCCTTCGCCGAGGGTCGCGTCCTCCGCGGCGCTGGTGGCGAGTTCCTCGGCGCGCGCGGTGATGGCGCTCGCCAGATCGTGCGCGTAGACGCTCTTCT
Organism: Streptomyces sp. NBC_01244; assembly: GCF_035987325.1. NCBI lineage: Bacteria > Bacillati > Actinomycetota > Actinomycetes > Kitasatosporales > Streptomycetaceae > Streptomyces > Streptomyces sp. NBC_01244. The sequence goes on along the minus strand of NZ_CP108490.1, from coordinate 87,549 downwards.
CGCTGCCGTCGTCCTCGGGGAGGCGAAGGTGCAGCTGGGCCAGGAGCAGGGGACCGGAGGCAAGCTGCTGCTCCGCCGCATCGAGAGCAGCGAGGACCACCTCGTCGTTGTGGAGCCGCCAGTGCAGGACCGCGGCGACATCGTCGGCGTCGCCGAACCCGCGGACCGGAATAGCCCGCTGCAGGGCCTCGACCGGATCGGCCCCGCCCGCTTCGACACGGGTGAGGACGTCGCGCAGCGCGGGCCACGCCTCGGCCTCCACGATCGATGCGACCATCGGGATCCGCTCACGCAGCTGCTCGACCAGGCGCTCGCCGGCCAGGTCGTCAAGAGTGAACCGCAGCCGGGGTACGAGGGTGTGCAGGGCCTCGGAGGCGTCCAGGGAGTCGCGCTGGGCCACGGTCGCCGACCGGGTGGTGCCGTCCCGTTCGACGATCTGCGCCCACGCCTGGCGGGCGGTACGGACCGGGTCCGGGTCGCCGACGATCGGCACCATCTCGGGGGTGACGATCAAGTACATGTGGTTGGCGAACTTGCCACGGGTCGCCGACGGGTAGGCCGCGTTGCGGTTCATGCCCTGGTCGAAGAGGGCGTGCGCGGTGTCGGTGGTCAGGCCCTGCGCGCGGTCCTTGGTGATGGCGTAGCCGAGCTCGACGGACGCCTCGACGTAGCCGGCGGGCAGGAGCGCGGTCGCCTTGGAGTGGGTGGACTTCACGACGAGGCCGCCGTCGCGGCGGATCTTCGTCACGGTCCACATGTCGCCGTTGCGGACATAGCCGCGGCCGCCCCGGACCTGGATCCGGCGGTCGATGGCGCGGGTGACGATGCGGTCGCCGCAGCCTGCGGAGTTGCCGTCACGGAGCAAGACCGTCCGGCTGTTGTCGACGACGCCGGCCGTCACGCGGTCTTCGCGGGCGCGGGCGGAGAGCGCGGCGGCACTCGCGTTGTCCGGCGCGATGAGGATGGAGACCAGGCCGTCCTCAGTGTCCGACAGCCACGCCTCGTACGCCTTGGCGGCCATGGCGTCGGCGCTGCCGGCGTGGATGCGCCCGCGGGTGTGGTACGCCTCGAACGAGGTCTCGGAGTCGCCTTCGGCGAGGGCCTTGGAGGCCTCGATCTCCCAGGTTCGCAGGGTGCCGTCGTGGTCGCGGAAGCGCCGGATCTCGGTCAGGTAGAGGGCGCCCGCTTCCGCCTCGATCTGCGCGAGGAGGCCGCCGGGGCCCGGTGCGCCGAGCTGGAGGGGGTCACCGACCGGCAGGAGGCGGCCGCCCGCCGTGGTGACCTGGTGCAGGAGTGCGGCCATGTCGGTGGAGGCGGCCTGGCCTGCTTCGTCGACGATCACGATGGCGCCCGCCGGCAGGGTCCACTCCCGCTCTCCGGGCGAGATCAGTTCGCTCATGAACAGCCACCGGCGGATGTTCTCGGTGCGGATCCTGGCTTCCTCGCCGAGGACATCGGCCTGGACCTGGCCGTTGGCCATGCCGATAACGGGGATGCCATAGGCGTCGCCGACCTCACGGAGCAGCGCCATGATCGTGGTCTTGCCCGAGCCAGCCCGGCCGATGACGGCCTGCACGCGCCGGTCGCCGGTGAAGACGCCGTGGACGATGTCCAGCTGCTCCTGGCTCGGCGTGAACCCGCGCCGGTCATGGCCTGCTTCGAGGGCGGCGATGATGTGTACGGGGCTGAGGATCCGGACGGGCGCGGGCGTCTTCGCGGCCTGCACGACCTCGTACTCGGCCCGCTTGATGTTGTGCGAGGTGTAGCGCGTGCACCCGGCGTCGTGGAACAGCGAGGTCCCGTCCGGGCGCAGGTAGTCCGTGGGGACGGGCAGCAGGTCGGGCATGTCGACGAGCTCGCAGAACTCGGGCGACAGCACGGCCGACGTCAGCTGCTGGACGGTCGTGTCGTACTGCTCGCCCAGGGCTATGTGCCAGCCCGCCGCGACCAGCTGACGGATGACCTCTGCCTCCGCGTTGGGGCGCGTCCAGGTCTCACGCTGCTGCTCCAGCACGGCGACGACCGTGCGGGGGATGTCCTCGAGAGGTACGTCCCGGCGTACGTCCCGGGCGATCTCTTCCGGCGACGTCGGTGTCTGACGGGCGGCTCGGGAGGACTCCTGCTGGGCTCGCTCGACTATGTCCTCGGGGTGGCGAAGACCCTCCTTGCGGGCCCGCTCGCGCCAGATCTGCCGTTCGTCGGCCTCGGAACGCAGCTCCTTGTGGGGCCGGTCGGTCAGTGCGGCGGCCTGCGCCAGCCGGTACGACTCCGCACGGTTCGGCTCCCGCCCCTCGCGGACCCGGAAGGTCTTCATCAGCTCGCGGAGGTGGCCCTCGGTCTGCTGGCGGCGGGAGGAGAATTCAGTGATCAGCTTCTGGTCGACGCCGTGGAACTCGCGGATGGGGCGCTTGTCGAAGGAGAGGCTGTCGTCGCGCTCGACGGCGGTGATGCCGAGCTCTTCGGCCATGCCGCGCTCGAGTTCGGCGGTGTACATCTCGCCGAAGGTGACGCGCTGCCGGTGCAGGGGACGCGCGTCCAGCGCGAGCCACTTCCCGTCCACGGAGACCTTCGCGCTGATCGCGATGTGCCGGTGGAACGCAGGGTCGCCGGCGCGACTTGAGCGGTGCGTGAAGACGGCCGCGGCCAAGCCGTCGGTCTCGACCTGGGCGACTCCGTTGGCCCCGATACGGGCGTATCCGGCGCTGGATTCGATGCGCTGCCACATCTTCTGGAAGGCCCGCTCCTCGACCCTCAGGAGCCGCTCGCGGCCTTCGTCGTCGGCCAGGGCGACCGCGATGGCGAAGGACTTGACGGGGGAGACGACCATCTCCCAGCCGGCCCTGGCAGAGCGCTCGCCCTCGCGCTCCACGAGCGCGCGGAGTTCATCCTTGCGGGCGTCGGAGGCCTTCGGTTCCTGGCGCAGGCGCTCGGTGTACCGCTCCTCAACAGTCTTGTACTGGCGCCACCTCCGGCCCAGAGCCTCGCCCGTCAGGGGGTCCTCGCCGTACTTGAACAGGGCGTCGGCGTGGGCCTGAGTGACGTCTCCGGAGAGGCCGAGGGCCTCGGCACCCTGGCCTATCCAGAAGCCGGGGGTGTCAGCGCCGGCTGCCCAGTGCTCCTCGTTCGCGCTGACGCCGAGCGTGCGGTCGTCGCTTGCGACGGTGCTCAGGAGGTAGTCGATACCCATGCCGGCACTGACCGGGTGGATCGTCAGCATGCCGTCCCCAGCATCCCGTTCATCACGTCCTGGCCGGTGGCCTGGGGGAGCGTGATCGGACGGTACATAGAGGTGATCTTAGACAGCCGGATGGCATATGCCAAAGGTAATGCACATGGTGTGACTAGATGATCTTGAAAAGATCTCGATGATTGGAGAATGAGCACGTGAGAGATGGTGTGAAGGAAGAACTGTGTGAGTTGGAAGGTAGAGGTCAGTGAGGTGAAGAGGTGGTCAGAGAAGGAGGATCAGTGAGGTGACAGTGAAGGGGGAGGTAGAGGATCGGCGGGAGGGGTGAGCGGTTTGAAGACCAGGACGGTGTCAGTGGGACGCGCAGGGATTTGGCAGTGACGGTGTAGCGCTGGGGAAGTGCCTGGGTACGTGCTCTGGACACGTGAGGAACCAGTGGGGACGTCGCCGAAGAGGCTGCAGAGGGATGTCGTGGCTGTCGAGAACGACGCCGCGGAAGTCACGGTGTTGCTATCGACTGGAGCATGCCCACGGAGCGGACGGTGTGCCGGGCAGTGGTGCGCCGCGCGGAGCGTTGAAGCTCCGTATCCACGACTCCTTCGACGGGGGGGACCTCTGGAGCGACTTGCGGGACTTCTTCGACGGCGACCCGGACCGGATCGAGCAGGTCATCGTCGGCCTCGACTTCTCCCTGCTGGACTGACGGACCGGCGCCGCGGGCGGGTCAGGGAGACGGATCACCGGCTGGGGCGGCCAGCAGGGCCTCCATGAGGCTCTGGAAGCGGTGCAGGTCCTCGGCCCAGTGCGGGGTCAGCAGGTACTGGATGGTGCTGATGGCGATCGCGGCTTCGCCCGCGGCCCCCGCCGGCGCGAGTCCCCCCACGCGTACCCATTGGTCCCACATGACGTCGTGCATCAGCCGCGGGATGGCCCGTGCCGCGACCTCCTCCCGGGCCCAGAGGGTTCCAAGGGTCCCGGAGGCTTTCGTGCACGCGCGGACGGCCGCGCACAACGCCTTGTCCTCGGCCTGCTCCACTGCCCTCACCAGACCGGTCATGCCTCCTGCCATGGGGGACTGTGCCATCAGGTCCACTCCGGTGAGGGCGGCTTCCCGGTGGGCGTCGCGGATCAGGTCGATCACCTCGGTGCTTGCCGGCCAGGCCTTTGCCCAGGACTCCATCACGTCGTCGAAGGAGACGTTGTCCGTGCCGCCGACCAAGAGCCGGGCGCCGGGCTCGGTCAGGGCCCGGTGGAAGATGTTCGCCACGGTGCGGGCCGGCGGCAGTTCCACTCCGGCTTCGGCCGCGTGGGATCGCAGGATCCCGTCGAGGTCGCGACGGGGGGAGCGCCGGTTCTTCAGCAGCTGGGCCGCGATGTCCTCCCTCGCGTGGAACGCCTCGTCGGAGTCTCCGGTGGGGACTTGCCCGATGTCGATCCCCGCTCGCTCCAGCGGCCGCTTGAGAGCGGCGACCAGCGCGTTGCGCAACCGGGTGGCGGACTCGGCCGTGTCGTCGATCGCCCAGAACGTCCAGGCGATCCAGCTGATGCTGCGCCCGGGCGTCGAGACGGCCGCGAGGTGAAGAACCCGCTGTACGACGTCGGGACGGAGCTCCGTGGCGCTGTCGGGGGTGAGGCTGTTCTTCGCCCGGGCCAGCCACAGCTGCTGGCGCCACCGTTCCAGCTGGGTCGCGGTGACGGTGACCTCGTGTCGGCCGGCCTCGGCGATCAGCGCGAGATCGATGGCGGAGGGCTTCGTACGGGTCATGGCCGGATCCTGCGGTTGTTGCTGTCGGAGGTGAGGACGGTGTAGAGGGTGACCGCCGTTCCCATGGCGCTCGCCCAGGCCTCGCTCTGGACCGCGAGGACGGTGATGGCGGCCACGAGCAGCAGGACGGGGAGACGGGAGCCGTCGACCCCTCCGGGGTCGAGTGGGTCGGTGTTCACGTGATGGTCCTTTCCGAGGGGCAGGCAGCCCGATCTCCTGGCAGAGCAGACCTGTTCTCCGCGTCGGGGTGCGGAGAGGCTGCACGCCCATTGCCCCACGGCTCTCTGGGCGAAGTGCGGGAATCCTCGCGGGGCCGCCGGCGCGCAGGACGCCGTGTGCCCTCGCTTCGAGGCCGGCCCCCGGAGGGGGCGCCGCCGGGGCCAGGGTTGGGTGGTCATGGTCGAGGGCCTCCGGGAACCGGAGTCGGCCCGGTGCCGATCGAGGGCAGCCTGTCGCAGGGGGCACCGGGGCCGTCCGGTGCCATTGTGGAGCCATGGGGAATCCGAACGAGGAACTCACCGACCTTGCCCGCCAGGCGCGCTCGACAGCGGTTGAGCTGCGCCTTGCGGCCAATCGGATGGAGCGCCTCGGCTTGCGCATGAGTGAACACTGCGAGGAGGACCTCCTCCTTGCCGTATCGGCGCTGTACAGCGACACGGACATGCTCAACGTCTCCTCCGCCCTGGTGGGCACCGGGGTGATGATGGCGATGGACAAGGGCAACATCGTGATGCTCAGGGATATCGCCGGTGGCAGGTTGTTCGAGCCCGACCCCGCCGCTTGGCTGGGGAGGTTCCGCGGGGATGGAGGGCAGTCCTGATGAGGACCTCTGCGGTGAACACGTGAGAGCAGGGTGTGCGTAGGCACCACTCCCTGGGAGTCGCTGACCCTTCCAGCGGCAGGATGCCGAGGACGACACCTCCGTCTGGGTGAGGGGGTGTTGGGGTGCTTCATGGATGCGCGTGGGTGCTCGGGGTGGTGATTGCTGCTGTGGGGCCGGCAGGCCGGGTGTGAGCATTGCCGCAGGTCGCGGGCAGGGTTCGGCGTTTATCACCGGTTTAGGATCCGGGCATGACGTCACGTAGCAACGAGGAAGCGCTGTCCCGGAAGCAGAAGCTCCGGGAGCAGCAGAGGCGCCAGCTGAAGGTGCTGGACACGGTCGAGCGGCACGAGAAGAAGCTGGCCTCGATCGACGAGGACAAGGAGAAGAAGATCGCCGCGATCGAGAGCGCCGCGGCGGTGGAGGTGGCGGCTGTCGAGCGGGAGATGGGCGCGACGATCGTCGAGGCGGTGGAGGTCTTCGGGAGTCAGCCGAACGCGGCCGAGCAGCTGGGGCTGACGCTGGGGGACATACGCCGGTACCTGAACCAGGACAAGGACGGCCAGCCGGAGGCGACGACCAATGTCCAGACGACTGAGCCCCCTGCCCGGGGGCAGGAGCCGGCGCCTGATCTCCCGGTTACCGGTGACGGGCCCGCCTCTGATGATGTGCCGGAGAGCGTCGTCACGGCGGAGACGGACGGCACCGGAGAGGGTGCCGGCGTGGAGGAGCCGATCGGGGTTCCGGCGGCGTAGCGCGAACACGAAGCGGCCCCCGACCTCGTGGCACCGAAGGGTGCTGGGGTCGGGGGCCGCTTGCTGCCCGGTGGGGGTTTCACGAGCTGCGCTTGGCCTGGGCGTTCTTCCGGCGTTCGATCCACGCCTTGACGTCGTCGACGTTGCGCTCGCTGTTGGCGTTCTTCGCCGGGAAGGGGTCCTCGCCGGCGGTGAAGGTCTTCGCGTAGTACTTGAGCATGTCGGTGGTCGTGCCGGCTGCTTCCGCGAGGGCGGCCGGGCGCAGCATCTTGGACGCGTCGGGCCCGCGGTGCTGGTCGATGGCCCGCAGGAGTCTGCGCGCCGAGTCGGGGTTCTTCAGCCCAAGCCTCTCGGTGAGCCAGGGGACGGTGACGGCCTTGCCCTCGGCGTCCGCGGCCTGGACGAGCTCGAGGACTTCGCGCTCGCGCGCGGTGAGTCCACGCTCGTCGCGGCTGGAGGGCTTGGACGGCTTGCGGTCGCGCTCGGCGTTCTCGATGATCCAGGTCCGGACCTCGGACCAGTCGCGCTGCCCCTGGGCGTCGGCTTCGGGGAAGGGGTTCTCGCTCTTCTCGGCGCTGTAGGTCGCGGCGTAGTAGTTCACGCCGCGGACGGTGATGCCGAGGGTGCGGGCGAGGTCCTTGGCGTCCATCTTGGCGTGGCGGGGGCGTGCCCTGCGGGCGGTCTCGGCGACGTTGCGGGGGCCGCTGGGGGTGCTGCCTTCCTCGGCGGCCGCGAAGGACTGCTCCTTGTACCAGTTGAAGACGGCGTCGCGGTCGCGGTACTTGGTGCCGCGGTCTCCGGTGGGCGGAACGTCCGGGGGGAAGCCGGCGGTCTTGTCGTAGACCCAGTTGCGGACGGAGTCCAGCTCACGGCCGGTGGCGTCGGCGATCTGCTTGATGGTGACGCGCTGCGGCAGGAGGTCGAAGGCGGCCTTGACTTCGTCGAGGGACTTCATGTGCGGGTGCTCCTTGTGGTCGGGGTGTGGCGGCTGCCGTGGGCGGATACGCGGAGAGGCCGACGGCGGGTGCGCGGTGTTCCCGTACCTGTGTACGGGAACACCGCGTCCGTCGTCGGCTGCGCCTGATGGTGTGTGGTGGTCGTGGGCGGTGCTCCTCAGGTTGGCCGTGGGGGTCTTGGGGACCGTGGGCTGGGGTGGCGGGTCACCAGGTGCCCCGGGCGGTGTGGGCGGCGCTTCCGCTGGTGATCCAGTCGGTGAGGGCCTGGAGGTCGCGTATCGCGCTGTCGTACTGGCGGCGGCTGTGGTCGCGTACTTCGCGGGAGGAGCGGTGGGCGGACTGCCCGTACCAGGCGCCGGCGTCCAGGGCGTCGGCCCAGCGTTTGGCGACGGCGGCGAGGAGTTGCTCGGGGAGGCCGTGCAGGCAGGTGCACCGGGTGGATGTGAGGGCGTCGTGGAAGGTACGCGAATGGAGCTGGTGCTCGCGGATGTCGGGGGAGAGCCGGATGGGCCGGGTGTGCCAGGCGGGGAGGTGGGTGCAGGGGCTGAGGTGGGCGACCGTCTGGGCGACGGAGGGGGCGGCGGCCTGGGCTTGGGTGAGGACGTGGTGGGCGGCGTCGTGGAGCAGGGGGAGCGTGGTGGTCATGTCGGCTTGTCCTGTTCTGGTGGTCGTGGTGGCGGGTCCGGGTTTACCCTCCCATCGCCGACGTGTACTAAATTACTGTTCGGAGTGAGTGGGGTCAAGCGGGGCGTGGTCGGGGTGTTCGTCGGGCCACCAGCCGGCGGCCGCCGCGTTGGCTTCGTGCCGGACGGCTGCGGCTTCCAGGGCGTGGGGGCTGGCGAGGTGGGCGGCGTAAGGCGGGCGGGGGAAGGCTTCGGTGAGGGCGCGCACCCGCAGGGCCTGGGCGGCCAGGAGTTGGGCGGCGGCCGCGAAGAGTTCACCGGGGGATCCGGTGGTGGTGGAGGTCTCCCAGCGTTCGTGGCGGTAGGTCTGCGCGACGATGCGCAGGGGGTTGGTCTGGACGGTGTACCGGTAGGCGATGGCGGCTGCGGGTTCGGGGGCGGTGGGCGCGGTGACGGCGGTGATCAGGTGGGGCGCGTGTTCGGTGACCCAGGCGCGGTAGTCGGCGAGGCCGCAGGCGTCGGGGTGGGGATGGGCGGCGATGAAGTCGGCGAGCGCGGGGATCTGCTGGGCGGGGGGTGACCAGCGGGAGTACAGGCGGGCCTCGGGGCGGCCGTTGGGGTCGAGCCAGTCGATGACGGCGCGTTCGGACATGGTGGGGCTCCTGGTGGTACGGCGGGGTGGGCGCCGCCCGGCTGCGCGGGCGACGCGTGGGGTGGGTCTACGGCTGGAGCGCCCGCTGGACTTCGGAGAGCTTGTGTTCGGCCTGCTTGGCCCGGTCCATCCAGGAGGTGAGGGCCTCGCGGGCGGCGTCGCGTTCCTTCCTGGCGAGGTCGCGCTGCTTGACGGCCTGGTTCGTGGCCTGGGCCCGTTCGACGAGTTCGCCGAGGTTGAGGGAGGAGAGGGAGGCGACGGAGATGGTGGAGACGTGCAGGGGGTCCGTCTTCGCCGGGGTCGGGGAGGGCTTGGCCTTCGAAGGCTTCGGGGACTTCGGCGGTGTGGCGGGGGTGGTGTCCCTGGTGCGGTGTTCCTTGAGGTGGGTGCGCACCAGTCCGATCTTGGGGGAGGTGAAGGGGCAGTGGATGCAGCCGTAGTGTTCGGCGCCGTCGGCCAGGAGGAGTCGTCGGATCTGCTTGAAGTAGACGCGCCGGTCGGGGGTGCTGATCGGGGCCTCGATGGCTTCGGACTCGAGAACCTGGACCCCGTTGATGGTGGTGGCGGTCACGGCGACTTCCTTCCTGACGGGCACCTCCGGGCCGCTGTTGCGGGCGGGAGAGCTGCTGGTGCAGCGGCTCTCGTGGTGCGGGTGGTGTGTGGTGTCCGGCCCGAGGCTTGCCCTCCCCGTTCCGACAAGTACTAATCTACCTCACGTGGGGATGGGTGGTCAACTCCTTCCGGACCGCGAGGGCCTCCGGCTTGTTCGCCGTGAGGAAGTCGTGGTGCATCCGGTCGCGGCAGGGTACGCAGATGGCCTGCGGCACGGTCCCGATCCACACGAGAGGTACGCAGGGGCCCGTGAGGGAGCTCCCGCAGGTCGTGCAGCTGGGCGCCGGCCGGTGGGCCGGGGGTGCGTGGTGGTAGAGCGTGATGTCGCGGCCTTCGAGGGTGAACCGGGCGAAGGAGGCGCGGCCTTCCTCGTACGAGCCGCCGTTGGCGTCCGCGGCACCCCGCAGGAGGTCGGCGACCGGGCGGGTGCCGGGGGTGATGGCGCCGCTCAGGGAGTAGCGGCCGTCGTCTTCACGGAAGAGCTCCCAGTTGTCGACCTGGGGCAGCCAGGCCGGCGCGTGGCCGAGGAGTTCGGCGAGGAAGGCGGCGGTGGCCTGGGCTTCGGGGGTGCGGTTCATCGGGTGCTGCTCCGTGGGCAAGTCGGGTCGGAGGCCGGGGAGGGTCAGTGCGCGTCGAACGCCGCGGCGAAGGTGCCGGCGCCGTCCGCGGGCCAGTCGCCGTTGGTCAGCTGGGCGAGGTAGGGGTGGAAGCGGGGGCAGTGCACGTCGGCAGGTACCCGGTCGGCGGGCACGTCGTCGGGGATGACGATCAGGAGGTACTCGTCGCAGACGCGGCAGTCGGCCACAGCTCCGCGGAGGTCGGCGGCGCTCCAGCGGGCGTGCGGGCGTTTCCAGGAGTGTCCGCAGCCGGTGGTGAACCGGATGCCGACCGGGGTCTTCTTCACGTGGGGCCTTCGTTCTGGGGTTCGGTGGCGCCGCACCCTTGGTGACGGCGCGAGGCAGAGGGGGTGTGCGCGCTGGGGGCGGCTCGATGCAGAGGGGGTGTGCGCGCTGGGGGCGGCTCGATGCCGCCCCCAGGGCGGTCTGGCTGCGCGGCGGGGGCCGTGAGCTCCGGGCGGCCGCGCGCCGCAGCCCGGGGGAGCGGTGGCGGGGCGTACGGCCGCGGCCCGCTCCGGTCTGTCGGCGCGGGCGCAGCCGGGCCGGCTCGATGCCGGCCGGGCTGCGGTCGCCGAGCGGCGGGACTGGTGGCTGTTCAGCCCTCGCCCCTGGCGGTCGCGATCCCGTGGTCCGCGGGCCTGGTGCCGCGCCGTACGGGCGCGGCACCGGCGGACGGGCTAGAAGGGAGGGTTCTCGTCGGTGGGGGCGGCGGCCCAGGCGTCGGCCGTCGGCGCGGTGCGCTGCTGCGGGGCCTGCTGGCCCCAGCCGCCCTGCTGGTTGTCGTTGTTGCGCTGGACCTTGGCGACCTTCGCGGTCGCGTTGCGCAGGCTCGGGCCGACTTCCTCGACGTCGAGTTCGTAGACGGTGCGCTTCTCGCCCTCGTTGGTCTCGAAGGTGCGCTGGCGCAGTCGGCCGGTGACGATGACACGCATGCCCTTGGTGAGGGACTCGGCGACGTTCTCGGCGACGTGGCGCCAGACGGAGCAGGTCAGGAAGAGGCTTTCGCCGTCCGTCCACTCGTTGGTGGTCTTGTTGAAGACGCGGGGGGTGGAGGCGACACGGAACTTGGCGACTCCGGCCCCGTTGGGGGTGAAGCGCAGCTCCGGGTCGTCGACCAGGTTGCCGATCAGGGTGATGGTGGTCTCGCCTGCCATGGGAGTGTCTCCTCGTGTGTGGTTCTGTGGCGGCCGGTCCGGGGCTTGCCCTCCCCTTCTCGACATTTACTATTCTACTCAACCGGGGTGTGGGTGTCAACCTCCCCGGCGTGCGCGGGCGGGCGGATCTCGGCGCCCGGGGCCGATGGGCGCGGAGCCTCCCTGGTGCCTGGCGCGGGGCGGGGCCTTCCTGCCGGGCCCTTGGCGGCGGGGCGTACGCGGTAGGTGCTGAGCGGGCCGCGTTCGTGGGAGGGGTCGATCTCCAGGCCGAGTGCGGCCAGTTCGTCGTGTGCGACGGGGAGGGGGTCGGTGTGCTCGGAGATCCGCGCGCGGGTCGTCTTGGTGAACGAGTGGCCGGCCTCGCCGGTGAAGAGCTCAAGTCGCCAGTAGTAGGCGGACCGGGCGGGCCGGTGTTCAATGCCGATGCGGCAGTGGGTGAAGTCGGTGGCGGTGAGCTGCGCGGCGCTCTTCGGGTACGCGGGCGGGGGCGCGGGGTGTTCGCCGTCGTGGGGGTCGGTGGGTGTGGGCATCGTTCCTCGCTGCGGTGTGCTGGCCGGCTTGGGCGTGCGGGCGGGCCCGGCCGCGTGCCGTGCGGGGGCCTTCGGGCCGGGGCTGCGGTGGCGCGGCCCCGGCGGGCGGGTCAGTCGAACATGTAGCTCGCGAACTGGCGCTTGAGGGTCCATCCGAAGTGCGCGGGCATGTCGGCGAAGTCGGGGAAGATGTCGATCATCGCGAGGGTGGCCTCGTCGGGGACGGACACGTCGACGAAGGTGTCGCCGGAGCGGTACTCCCACCGGTGGAAGCGGTAGAAGGTCCCGCCGATGTTGCGGACGTGGGTCTCGCTCGGCTCGGCGTAGACGCTCTCGCTGGAGGTCTGGAGGATGCGCGGTCCGACGGTGGGGCGGGCTGCGGTGGCGGTGGACATGTTCCCTCGTCTCGCTCGGTGGTTCGCGGTGTCCGACCCGGGGCCTGCCCTCCCCGTTCCGACATTTACTATTCTACTTCATGCGGGCGGGGTGTCAACCCCGCCCGGGTCCGACGGGAACCGCCTGCCGGACCCGGGGGCGGAGTGGGTCAGCTGACGCGGCGGAAGAGGTCGGCGGCGTAGTGGGCGAACTTCCCGTTCGCGTCGCGCCAAAGGTGCCGCCGGGCGTCGGCGACGGGGTTGCCCATCGTCCCTCCGGTCGGGGTGGAGTTCCCCTCGGCCTTCGCCATCTGCTCATGCCACGTCGCGACGGCATCCCGGCTGACGGCCAGGGCCTCTATGAGGTCGGTCCACAACTGGATCTGGAACTGGTAGCCGGTGATGTGCTCGAAGAAGCCGTCCATCCGGACGTTCTCCGCGCTCAGCCGCTCCTCGTGCAGGCGGTCCCACCAGTCGTTCGCGTAACGATGGGCGTCCTTGCGGCCGGCCTCGGCGGCGGTCTTCAGGCGGTCCTCGAAGAACTTGCGGTCGCGGGCGGCTCGATCGGTGGTCCTGGCCATTGGTGCTCCTCGTTGCGGCACTGGTTCGCGGTGGCCGACCCAGGGCTTGCCCTCCCTGTTCCGACATGGACTAGTCTACCCTATGGGGGGTGGGTGTCAACTCCCCATCCCGCTTTAGCAGGTGGACGGCGGGCCGGTCGGCCTCCTGGCCGTATCAGGCGTGGTGGCGGGAGATTCGGATCAGGGTGTCCGCCACGGTCACGGGCTCGTCGTCGAGCTTGACTGTGACGCGCCCGAACGCCAGGCGGGCGCTCCCGCGCGCGTACTCGGGGTCGTCGCGGTAGTCGATGTCGTGCTCTTCGTCGTCCCCGGAGAGGGTGGCGAGCGTGGGCCACGGGTCCGTCAGGCAGTCGCAGTCGTGCTCGTGATGGCACTCGTTGCGGTCCTGGGACCAGGTGCGCATCTGCTCGTACGCGGCCGGGGTGAGGCCGGGAAGGGTGATCTGGACGCGGTCGCCGTGCGACCCGGCGATGACGTGGCCGCTGAAGGAGGTGGCGGTGATCAGGCACAGTGCGTCGGGGCCTTCGCCCCTCCACGCGCAGTGGATGCTGCCCTGGCCGCCGCCCGCCTCGATCATGATCATGGCCGCGGTGTGGGCGGTTGCCGCCGCGGCGGCCTTCGCGGACTCGACCGCCATACGGAGGGTGGTGGCGCTCGCTTCGGACATGGTGATGCTCATGAAGACCTCGGGGTTGCCGTAAGGGCCCTTGTCGGCGGGCGGGGCGAAGGGATTGAAGGTGCGTGCCGGGCCGCGTCGGGGCGGCGGTGCCGTCGCCGAACGGCCTGGACGCGAACGGCCGGCCGCCGGGCGGTGGTGTGGTCGCTGGAGTCGGCGCGCTGGGGCCGGCCACCGTCCGGGGTCCGCGCGGCTGCGGGCGCGGACCCCGGACGGGCGATGGGTCAGCTGCGGACGGCTGCGGGTCCGACGGTGGTGTCCGTGAGCGGGTCGGCGGTACCCGGGTCGCCGAAAAGGGCCTGGTGGATGGCGCGGGCCTCTTGCCAGTCCTCGTTCCAGTCGCCGTTGCTGTTGATGGCGAAGACCTCGGGCATCAGGGTGTGTGCGCGCAGGAGCACGGCGGTGACGGCCATGTCGTAGGGGAGGCCTGCGGTTTTGGTGAAGCTCCAGACGAACGGGCCGGACTGCGAGAGGCGGCGGGGGGTGAGCTCCAGGCGGAAGTGTTCGCAGGCGCCGTCACCGCGTCCGTTGAAGGCGATCAGGTCTTCGCTGATCACCGGGGCGCCGGTGCCGTCCGGCCCGGCCAGCGCCACGCCCGACTTCTTGGCGAAGTCCACGACGGCCGCCGCGTCCAGGCGCAGCTGGAGCCAGTTGCTGCGGAAGGTCTCGGCCTGGGGCGTGTAGGCGAAGGAGTGGGTGTATCCCATGGGAACGGTTCCTCGTCTCGATGGTTCGTGGTGTCCGGCTCGGGGCTTGCCCTCCCCGTTCCGACATTGACTAGTCTACTTCGCTCGGTGGAGTGCGTCAACTCGCGGGCCGGGCCGGGGGAAGGGTGACGGTGCTCAGGAACGGCGGCGCGGCCCCGTCCTGGAAGCCGTAGGTGCTCTCCACGCTCCACGGGCGGGGCCCGGGGGTGGCTCCGGCGTTCCAGTGGAGTACGGCGGCGTAGGCCTCGCCGAGGGCCTGGCGCAGTAGTGCTTGGTCCTGCTGGTTGAGGGTGTCGGCGTCCTCGCGGGTGGCGAGTTCCGAACCGTACGCGTCCTCGATGCGCAGGAAGGTGACCGGCTGACGGGGGTCGGCGTCGTTGGCGGTGCGGTCGAAGATCACGCGCGCGGCCGTGGGGCAGATGGCCCGAATGGTGGGCGCGGCGGAGTAGAGGAAGGCTCCGGCGAGTTCCGTGTTGGCCTGATGGAGCTGGGAGCAGCGGGCGACGAGATACCCGGCGGGGTCGGAGTACGGGTCGGGCATGGGCGGCGTGGGGGCGGTGGTGGTCATCGTGCGGTCACTCCCTCGGGGCGGAGCATCCGGCGGGCGGCGGCGCGGCCGCTGGCGGTGAAGGACTCGCGGGCCTGTACGCGGGCGGTGCGGGCGGCGGTGAACCGGGCCTGGGCGGCGCGGTCGCCTGCGGCGGCGCGGGCGAGCAGGTCCGCCTGCGGGTCTGCGGGGCTCTGGCTGGGCACTGGGGGTCCGTTCTGGGTCGCGGTCGGGCCTGGAGGCCGGCCGGGGTCCCCTGGCCGGTGGAGGGGCTCCCCGCGCCCGTGGCGGGCGCGGGGAGCGGGAGGGCTACAGGCGGACCGTCTCGCCCTGGTCCATGACCTGGTCGGGGTCCGCCTCGGGGTCCTCGGCGTACTCGGCGACGTGGAGGGCGAGTTCATGGCGCAGCTTGGTCGCCGCGATGCTGTCCAGGGCCACCCGGGTGGGGGCGCAGAACTCGGACCCGTAGGCGTACTCGTCGGCCCGGTAGTACCCGAACCCGGCCCGGTCGACGGTCTCGGCGCGTCCGGCGTACAGCTCGTGGGCCAGTTCGCGGATCGTGTCGAGCTGGTCGGCGGCGGTCAGCATCACGGTGGGCATGTGCGTCTCCTCGGTTCGGTTCGCGGTGTCCGGCCCGGGGTTTGCCCTCCCCGTTCCGACAAGTACTAATCTACCTAACATTCGCGTGGGTGTCAACTCGCCCGGCGCTTTCTTCCGGGGAATCGAGAAACGCGGTGAGGGAGAGAAATAGGCGGGCTGCTTCCCATTCTTCGTACTCGGTTCCGTATTCCTCGTGGTTGCGAAGTTCCGCGCGCATCCTGCGGACCTCTTCTATCAACTTGTCGTCGGTCGGTGTGAATACGGCTCCTGCGGCCTGGCCTTCCATTTCCGGGTGTCCTGCGGCCCTCGCGCGGACCTTGCGCCATATCCTGGCCTTCTCCTGGCCTTCTCCTGGGCGAGTGCGAGCGGGCCTATGCCGTACACGTCGCCGTCGGCGCGGAGGACGGCACGCAGGCTCTTCTGCTCGGCTGCCCGTTCCGCGAATGCCGCGTCGGCGAGTTTCCGCAGGTGCTCGGCGTATTCGGCGTCGGGCACGTGGGCACGGTAAAGGTGCAGCGGGTGAGGGGTTCCGTATGTCATTTCAGTTTCCTCGCACAAGGTGATAGGTGCCCGCTCCGGCATAGAGCGGGATCACACTGCCGCTGTTGATCATGTGGACGGCGAGCGACTCCGCGACGGCCTCGATGTGGTCCAGCCACAGTTGCGGAACCCCATCGGTGCCGTGGTCGGTGAGGTAGTCGAGCGCGTACTCAGCTACGGCCGATTCGGGACTGACGTTGAATTCAGTTGTCCGGATGTACTTTTCCTGACACTTTTCCGAAAGGTGTTCAGCGTCACACGTTTCATAAATGTGCTTGACAACATCGGAAGGAAATTTGTCCAGCACTTCGGCAATGAGTATAAGGTCTTCGATTTCCTCCGTCTCGGCAATATTGATACCGCCGAACCCCTCAAAGCTGTGGATCGCGTATTCTTCCGCATCTCCCTGCGGGGACGTTTCGAGAATGCCGGTAATCTCTCCGTATACGGCCTCGGCGTCATCGCCGATGTTTATCCACTTTCCATGGAGTCGTCCGGCGTTGTAGTCGGAGAGAGAGGCGACATAGATTGCGTTCATGGGGTTCGTGTCCTTGCCTTTGCGTGCCGGTGCGGGGCGGGGCCGGGCGGCCCGGTGGGGGCCGCCCGGGAGGGGTTATCCGATGACGCGCATTCCGATAAGGCGCGGGCTGTCGTCGGTCTCTCCGCACCAGTCGTGCGCGCAGTCGGCGCACAGGTGGGGGCAGTTGCAGGAGTCGCGGGTGAAGGTGGCGACGTGCCAGCCGTGGTCATGGGCGGCCCAGGCGCCCTCGTCGCCGTCGTCCGGGAAGCCGGAGCGTGCGCCGCACCGGTCGCACTGGATCGGGTCGCAGGCCGGCTGCGGGGTGATGAGGACGGGCGGGGCCTCGGTCATGACGGCGACCATGGTGACTCCTGGGCTCGGTGGTCCGTGGTGTCCGGCCCGGGGTTTGCCCTCCCCGTTCCGACATTTACTATTCTACCTATCCGGGGCGGGGGAGTCAACCTCCCCCGCCCCGGATTTGCTCAGTCCGTGGGGCGGTTCGCCTCGGCGAAGGACAGCAGCCACTGCGGCACTTCGCGCATGAGCAGCATGAGGTGCGGGACCTCCGCGCCCGGCGCGCCGGACTTGAGCACGCGGACCCCGCTGACGTTGACGCTGCGCAGCTCCCACGCGTCGGTGTTCATACGGGCCCAAGAGAGGGAGGTGCCGGTGGGGTGGAAGGGGTAGCGGCGCCCCGCCCCACGGATGTCGGGGGCCCCGGCAAGGAAGTAGTCGCGGCGCACGTAGGTGAAGTACCGCACGACGCTGCGCCCCGCGTCGTCGTAGATGCTGTTCACCTCGGTCCGGTCGGCCCGAAGGGTTCCCGTGACGGGCGTAGTGGTGGCGCTGGAGGCGGTCTTGTCCGGGCGGGTGGTGGTCACGGGGGTCTCCTCGGCTCGGCGTTCGTGATGTCCGGCCCGGGGTTTGCCCTCCCCGTTCCGACGTTTACTATTCTAGTCGTCCGGGTGGTTTTTCGCAACCCTGGGCGGGTCGGTTTCCGTGCTGGCTCGGCCCCGTGCCGGGCTGGCGGGCGCGCAGCGTCCGCGTGTCCTTGCGCAGTGTTCGCCCCGGTCGGCCCGTCAGCCGGTGTGCGGCCGTGGCGTGGACGTGCAGGTGGCCGCAGACCTTTCTTTCTCCCGCCCCGGTAAAGGCAGTACCAGGGCGCGGGGGTCTGGCGGTCAAGCGCGGGAAGGAGTACCGCAGGCGGTATAGCGACGTAGGAGCGGGCCGGCGAGGACACGGACTGGAGCGCTTGAGGGGCAGGCTCCCGCGCCCACAATCAGAAAGCCGGGGATGGAGGAAGACCCCGGTGCCGGCCGGAGCGAAGCGCAGGTCGGTGTCGGGGTGAGCAGCGCCCGGCGCAGCCGGGCTCCTTCCGGTGCGCAGCACCGGCTCTTGTCGCTTCGGAGAGGGGTACCGCGGCGGGTCGGCCGCGATCCGGCGCGGTACCTGGCCGGTTCGGTGCGCACTCCGGGGCCCCGCGCCGGAGGAGCTGGGGCCTCGGGAGCGCGGGGCGGGGTGGTGCTCGTGCTGGTTACGCCGCGGCCGGGCGCTCTGTGCTGGCGAGGTGGGCGCGGAGGTCCTCGGCCCGTCGGGAGGTCCTGTCCCGGGCGGCCCGGGTCTCGGTGAGGGTCTGGTCCAGCTGGTGCAGGTCCTTGCTGTACCTGGCGAGCCAGTAGACGGCGGCGATCTTGCGTCCTGCGTCTTCGAGGGCCTCGCGGTCGGGGCTGGCGCGCCAGTGGGCGACGACAGCGGCGAGTACGGCCTGGGCGTGCCGGCGGGTGGCGGGTGGCAGGGGGACCGTGTTGGTGTTCTTGTCCCGCCGTGAGGTGGGCGCGGGGGAGCCGGCGTCGAGGTGCGCGAAGAACACGCGGGAGCTGCGGGCGAGTTCGATTCCGTTGACGGTGAGGGGGTCTGCGCGCCGGTGGGCGGGGGTGATGGGGGCGGTCCCGAAGAGGATGTGCAGGTCGGGTGACCAGGAGCGGTCCGGATCGGTGGGGTCGGACAGGGTGGTCCCTGGTGAGAGAACGACGCTGCCGGTGACGTGGGGTCCGCGGAGCCGGTAGGTGGTGGAGGCGTCGGCGAGGTCGGTGGTGATGTCCATGCGCAGGAGTCCGTACGAGCCGAGGTGCTGCTCGGCGTGCGCGGGCGGGGTGTTCGGGGCGGTGATGGTCACGGTGTCCTTCGGGTGGGGTCCAGGGGGTTCGGTGGGTGTTGCTCCGGATCCGGGGGCGACGGTCCGGGGTGGCGGGCCCGAGTGGGGCGGGAGACCGCGCCCGACCTCTCGGAGGTCAGGAGGCGTGCGCGGGCGGCTTCGGGCTGCGTGCTCGGCGCCGTTCACGCATCCGGGCCTTGATCTGCTCGGTGGTGGGGAGGGCGTACTTGTGCCAGCCGACGGGGGGCTTCCACTGCTGGAAGTGGTCGCGTGCCGGGATGCCGCACCAGCGGCACGCGGAGGGGGTGGCAGCGGAGTTCACGAGTCGCCCGGCGGTGAGGCGGAGGCGGTGTGGGCGTGCCAGGGTTCGAGATCCCAGGAGAAGTTCTGGAAGTCGACGCGGACGGTGTCCGGTACGGCGGTGGTGAGGCTCCCTCCGGGGCTGAGGGCGTAGACGAGGGTGACGCGGAGCGCGGCCCCGGTGTGGTTGTCCAGCCGGCCGCTGAGCATGGCGGCGATGTCCCGGGGCATGGCGCGGTCGAGAGGTACGTACTGGCCGGTGATGCATTCCGTGCACGCGCAGCTGGGCGGGTCGACGGCTGTCAGGGTGGGCATGACGGTTCGGGCCTTTCGGGGAGGTGGGCGGCGGCCGCCGTGCGGCGGTGGGCCGGCCGGGGCTTGGGCGCGCGCGAGCGCGGCGGCTCGATGCCGCCGGGATCGCGGTCGCCCACCGGGCCGGCTCTTCCGGGGCGGGGGGAGCACCCCGCCCCGGGCTGGCGTCAGAGCGTTTTCATGTGGCGCATTACCGCGCGGTGGGCGGGGTGGTCGGCGGGGATGTGGCAGGAGGCCTCGTACGCGCTGTAGTCGGGGCGGACTTCGAGGCGGACGTCGGGGCGCTCGGCGGGGGTGCACATCTCCCGGGCGCGGATGGTGACGAGGTAGCCGTTCTCGTAGACGCTGACGGGGGCGTAGGAGGTGGCGGGGCAGAGCGTGAGCATGTGGGTGCCGGACTGGGTGACGACAAGCCACCACGTGCCGGGACGCGCGGCGGGCGGGGCGGTCTCGGTGGGCTGGGGGCGGGTGGCGGTGGCCTGCATGGCGGTGCCCTTCGTTCGGGTCGCGGGGGTGTTCGCGGCGTGCGGCGCGGTGGTTGGGGCCGACGGCGGGGATCGGGGGGTGTGCGCGGGCGGGGCGGCTCGATGCCGCCGCGCTCGCGGCCCGTCCCCGGGGGCCTGGCCCGCCCGGGGGAGAGGTCCGGGCGGGCCGGGGTGCCGCTCCCCGGGGCCGGGGTGGTGGTGCTGGCCCCGGGGAGCGGCGGTCCGGGGTTACGCGTTGGCCGCGAGGCTCATGGCGGTGAGGGCCTGGCCTTCGAGTTCGAACGCGGCGTCGGCGTCGTCCAGGGTCTGCGCGGTGGCGGTGATGGCCTGCATGAGGCCGCCCGCCGTGGTCTGTCCGCCGCGAATGAAGTGGCCCATGATCGACTCGCGAAGGCTGTCGGTGAACTTGAGCTTCTTCGAAACGACCTCGACTGTCTTGACGGGGTCGGTGATCTGGCGCCCCGCCTCCTTCTCGATGGCGGTGAGCTTGGCCTCGACGTAGTCGCGGTCAAGGAAGGTGGTCACGGCGTCGCGGGCCTGGGCGGTGATCAGCTCCAGGTTCTTCGTCTCGGTGTCGCCCGACCACCGGATGACACCCTCGTCCAGCTTGGCGCCGAGGTGGACGGCGCGCAGGGCGTCCTTCTGGATGGTCATGCCGTTCTCGCACACCTTGACGGTGATGCGGGGGGTGATGGTGAACGCTCCGGCGCCGACCTCGCTGTTGGCGATGACGAATCCGGCGGACACGATCGGGAGTTCGTCCCCGCTCTGGCCGGTGAAGGGCGAGCGGTAGCCGCGCAGGAGCGCGGGGGCGAGAACCTTGATGTGCTCGGACTCGACGCGGACGATCATGCGGCGCTCGGTGAGGTCGCATCCGGTGATCTTGACCTCGTGGCCGGACTCCTTCACGCCGCTCAGCGCGGCCATCAGGACATCGAAGTTGTCGATCCGCTTGTAGCTGTCGGACAGGAACGCGCGCAGGATGCCTTCGCCGCCCTGCTCGCCGGTGAATCCTCGCAGGAGGAACTTGCGGGAGGGGTCCTCGGCGAGCCACCCCATGACGTTGGCGTCGTACAGGTCCACCTTGTCGGCGCGCATGCGGCGCAGGTAGGCGAGCGGGATTCCGAGCTTGGCGGCAATGCCCTCGTCCGCGACGGTGGTGGGCCGGTAGGTGCCGTCCGCCATGGTCACGCCGGTGTCGGTGAGGATCGGGGGGAGGCCCTGGACGGTGACGTTGCCGCCCTGGACGGTGAGCGCGGACGCGGGGGCCACCATGTCGATCTTGGCGTTCTGCTGGCGCTGGAGGATCTGCGCGAGGTCGGAGAGGTCGGCGTTGCGCGCGCTCGACGCTGCGTCGGTCGGGATGACGACGGCGGCGCGGCGGGTGAACTGCTCGGCGGTCTCGATAGCCATGATGCGCTCCTGTGTGAGGCTGGTTCGTGGTGTCCGTCCCGGGGTTTGCCCTCCCCGTTCCGACAAGTACTAATCTACCTGACTGGGGGTGGGTTGGCAAGGTGAGAGCGGCGGATTCCCATGATCTTTTAGCGGGATTTCTGCGCCCCGCAGATAGGCGACCCCGTGAGTGGGGGGTCCCTCCGGTCGGTCGGCGGCGCGGTGGGTGCCGCGCCCGGTCGGGACGGTCGGGCTCGCGTAGCGACCGCGTAGCGGCTTGGCTCGGCCGTCCCGGCCGGGGGTGGCAGGGTTCGGACGTCGATCGACCGGAGGGACCCCCCACGCCCCGCCTCCCCCACCACCGGCCACCCGCACCCGGCGACGGTCCCCCGGCCCCTCTGGGAGTGAGGCCGGGGTCCGGGGCAGCGCCCCGCTGCAGTACGCCACTCCAGCCCGTACGGACGCCCGGTCAGTGCCGGGACGGCCGGGCTAGACCGGGCCAGTCGGTGTTCTGCGGGCCGGCGCCACCCGGGGCCCAGAGCGGCGCCCCGGCGCCGTTCGAGGGGGCGTCCGGCGGGGCGGCCGAGAGGGAGTGGACCCGGCAGGTGCTCCTCGGCGGGGTCGGGCAATCCTCCCCGCGGTCACCTCGGTTCCCGCTACCGTGGCCGTCAGCCGCAGGGAGGTTGAGTGCCTACAACCGTGATGGGGTTCCGGCTCGGGTCTGACAAGCAGGGGCGTCAGGTGACGGTCGTGCTGACGCAGGCCGGCGTCCTGCACCGCTGCAACGGCCCGATGGGCCTGGCCCCCAAGCCGACCAAACCCGCCGTGCCCTGTTCCGTGGATCCTCATCCGGTGCCACGACAGGCCGCGAGGCTCCGGCAGATCCACGCGGAGCTGACCGGCAGGGGATACGACCGTGTGCTGGTGGCACCCGCCTGTGTGCGGCTGGGGGTTACCGAGCACCCGCTCCACGCCCACCCGCACGGGCCGAACGCGCCCGCCGTGCACCTGGAGCTGCTGGAGGAGTTCATCGGCCTCGCGCCGTCCGCTCCGCGGCACCTCGATGAGGCGTTCCGCGACTTCTACACGGCCATCGGCCTGCCGGCGCGCCCCAAGCATCTCGTCCGCGCCGACCCGACACAGGCGCCTCCTGCGTCCCGAGTCGACGGAGCGCTTCGCGTGCTCGCCCGTGGCTCCGCCATCACCTCGCCGGCGCGCCGGGCGATCGGCTGGAGAGTCACCGCCGACGACGTACGCCTCCAGGTCGGGGCCGGCGGCGAGGCCCTCGCCCATCGGGAGGTCGCCGAGCTCCAGGCCGCCCTGACGGCGTGGCTCCGCCTCAACCCGGCCCCCGGCACACCCGCGGTGCCGGCGCCGTCTTCCGGGACGGAGCCGGGCACCCGAGTCCCGTCACAGACAAGAGCTGACAGGGCGCGCGTTGGGGGACGTCGACAAGGTGGCACATCCGGCTGACGGGAGCCTGATCCCACTGCCACCATCAGGTGATGGAGTACTTCGCGCTCACGTCCAAGACGACCGGGCATGACCCGGCCGATGTCGAACCTGCTCTCCGGCGAGCCTGGGATGCCTGCGCCGCGGTTCCCTGCCCGAAGTGCCACGTTGCGGCGGGCCAGTACTGCCGTAACCCGATCCGGGGCGTCTGGTACGTGACCCGCTTCCACAAGCCCCGGCAGACCGCGGCGGATGTCCCGAGCGTGCTGGGGCCGGTCGGCGTCCACGGACTCAGCTGGGCCAGGGGCACCGGCGTGTTCGCGTGGGACGACCGCCTCATTCCAGCAGCACCGTGACCACCAGGTTCCAGACCCCGCCGGGCAGTCCTCCGCGAGCGGGATCCGCGGGCGACAGCGGGAGTCAGGCGGCCGGGAGTCCTCGATCCAGGGCCTGGTGGGTCAGCCCGAAGCCGAGAGGGCGGGGTCAAGGGGCGCTTGGGTTAGGTTCACCCGTATGAACGTCACCCCTATGAACTCATTGGCGCAGGTGTACGACAGGGAGTTCCGGGTGCGGGGCCTGCGTGAACAGGGCTGGGGACGGGGCCTGATGGCCGTGGCCGTACTCATCTGGCTGTGGCTGGGGTACTTGCTCGTGTTCCCCTTCAGCGTCGACGGCCACCGCGGTGCTATCGAGTGCAAGTCCCGCGCCTTCCACGAGACCGGATATCTCCGCGAGTCCTACCGCGTGGACGAGGGAGACAGTTGCGACGGCGCGCGCGACTGGGGCCCGATCACCGCCGGCCTGCTGCTCTCTCTTCCCTTCGCCATCGGAGGCGCCGGCCTGTTCGTGTCGGGTACCTCGACGGTCCGCACCGCCGCGTACGCCGCGGACATCGCCCGCCTGAACATCGAGGAGTAGTCCTCGTGGGGGTGGCAGAAGTCGAGGGACCCGCGGCACCACAAGAGCGCCGACCTGCCGGTGCCGGGGCGCGACCCCCGTCGCGGCACGGTGGCTGGCCGCAACGCCGCGGCGGGATCCGCGAGGGCGAGTTCGGGGTTCAGCGTGATGCCAGTCGTATCGCGGACTCGGGAGCTCACCCTGGTCCCCACCTGACCGGGAGGCCCGGCACCTCCGAGCACCAAGATCATGTATGCCCGTTTTTGGTCCGCTTTGAGGGTGGGTGGGATACTGCGGCATGACCCCGCTCAAGGCCCGCCGGTTCCAGATGCTCGACGAGATATCCCGTCACATTGAGGAACACGGCCAAGGCCCGAGCATCCGGGAGCTCGGGCCGGCGGTGGGACTCTCCAGCAGTTCATCCGTCGCCTTCCAGCTGACTCAGCTGGAGCAGCGGGGCCTGCTGACTCGACGGACGCGGGACTGGAGCAGCGTGCGGCTGACCACTGCCGCCGTGCGTTTGCTCGGCGCGCAGGAGGTCGCGCCGCGGGGAGTGCGGCGAGGCGGCCGTACCGCTTACCCGGCGAACAGGCAGTGACGTTCGCCCGCCGTACATCGTGAGTCTGGCCTGCGGGTCGCTGTACGGTGCTGACCGGGGGCGTACCGGCTCCTGGCCGTACGAGAGGGGGCGAGGGAACATGATCGACACCCAGTGGGACGTGAACCGCGAGGACAGCGACTGGGGCCTCGTGTAGGGCCGTCGGGGTGTCCACCGTGCTGCGGCGGACACCCCGCACGCTCTGTGGCGCGGATCGAGCCTCAGCCGGGCTCGTCTACTCGGTTCTCGGGACCGTTGCCCGGCTCGGCCGCAGCGGCGTTCTGGGCCTGCGGCCGGCGGGGTCGGGCGAGCGGGATTGCGGACCACCCTTGCTCCAGGACGGCGTTGTGGTCCAGGAACTCGTACTGGGGGAACAGCTGGCGCAGGTCCGCGGCACCGGTGTCGACGGCCGCACAGAGGAGCTTGGCCAGGCTGGTGCCGGTGATGGTGACGGCCTGCTCCAGTTCGGCGATGGCGGTGACCATCACCGGGATCCTGGTCTCGGGCAGGTCCACGCGGTGCGCGGGGGTGTTGATCTGGTGGAACGGCTCTGCGGTCACCACCATCCCGATCATCCGTCGGTCGTTTGGGATGTCGGCAAGCTCTGGGTGCTCGCCGGAGTGGAGAAAGCCGGCCGATCGGTTGATCTGCTCGAACCCCTTCCCGATCGGCGTCTTGGGGAGAAGGGTGGTGAAGTCGGGCCCGCCGAGCCGCAGCGACTCACTCGGGCGGGTCGACTTCACCTCGATCAGCAGGACGAGGTCGGGGAAGACGACGAAGAAGTCGACCGTCTTCTTGCTCACCTTCTTCGAGATCTTGACCAGGGTCTCCGGCTGAACATCGGCGTCGGGCAGCAGGGCGAGCTGACGGCCGACGTAGCGCTCGAAGAGCCTGCCGACGTCGGTGGTGAACGACTGCCCCCACGGCGACTGGTTGTCGCCCCCGGTGTAGTACAGGCCGAGAGGGGTCGCCTTTCCCAGCACGGCGGCCGGCACCGGGACGAGGTAGCCGCCCGTGACGCCACGGACCAGCGGAGTAGAACGGAGCGGGTTGTGCCGGTAGCGGCGCAGGAGCGGGTCGTGGTTGGCGGGGAAGCTGGCACGGAGCTTGTTCTTGGTGGTGCTGAAGTGTCGGTTCAGCACCGCCTTGATCTGTGCCGGGGACCGGAGCCCGTCGAACTGGTCGTAGTCCGCATTGGGGTACCAGTCCACGGCGAACCGGCCGCGGTGGCTCGGATTCGGGTGGGAGGTGGCGCAGCTCCAGACGAGGTTGACGATGCCGAGGTAGTCCGCCAGGGAACAGCCAAGCCGGTCGTGGTCCCAACCCGGGAGGATCACTTCCAGCGGGTCTTCTGAATCGTCTGGGTAGGGGGTCTGAGCCAGCAGGGCGATGGAGCGGCTCAGCTGCGAGTAGTCGTCCTCCTGCCACGGGCCCTGGTGGTGGATGACCCGCTGCAGGTACCCCTCCCAGCGCTCCATCCCTTCCGGTTCCAGGCGGACCGGATCGTCCAGGGCCAGGAACAGGTCGAGGATCTGCCGGAGGTCCGCGCTAGTTGCGCTCGGCCGGCCGTCTCGGCCCCGAGCCAGAGAAACCCAGGCCGCGTCGAGCAGAGCCCACGGCCCGTACTGGCTGCGGCCTTGGGCCGCCAGGGCGCGGATGGGCGGGAGACTGGCGCTGGTGGCCGCGATCAACTGCGTCAGCGAGTTCGGGTCGTGACGCAGGACCCGCTCGAAGTACTCGGTCTCCGGAACGGGGTAAGGGGAGAGGTCTTGCCGCATACCCGTAGATCTTCCGCCTCTACCGAGCGGGCCGCGACGGGTTTTCCCGTACCAGGCGCCGGGGTTCCTCGTTCTCGGGCGCGGGAATGAGGCCGCCCGGCCCGCGCCCGAGAGCTGGCGGGGCGACGAACAGCTGGGCCGTCACCACAGATGAGGGCCCCGCCCCTTCTTGATCATTTGCCCTTGCCGGGTGAGACCCCCTGCGGCACGGTTTCGCACTGGGGTGCTGGCAGGCCCGCACGGGCACGGATGAGCTGGGCGCGGTTGGCGACTTCGTGGGGCGGGGGCATCGGGCCACCCCGGCCCTGGGCCGCGAGGCTGCGGATGCGGGCGGCCTGGCGGTCAAGCAGGGCGGCCGCTTCCTCGTGGAGTTCGGCATCGGTTCCGGCCTGCACGAGGACGGTCCAGCGTCCTCGTGCACCGGGGAGGAGTACTTCGCGCTCCCTCGCGGTGACGAGAAGGGTGCGCTCGGCAGGTTTGGTGCCGGTGAGCTGGACGAGGTAGTGGAACTGGATGTCCGAGGTGGGCAGCAGGAGGGCTGTGCGCTTGCCCGTCTCCTCCTCGCCCAGGACGTAGGGGGCGTGCTCTGCGGCCCAGCTCTGGAAGAGGCCGGCGTCGGGGGTCTGGCCGGTCTGCCGTGCGGCGTGCACGAAGTCCGCGAGCGCGGGCAGGAAGGTGCTGGGGCTCAGCCAGTGGTTGCGCCGCAGGAAGGCGGGGACGCCACTGTCGGTCTGGTGCCACTCGATGATGGCGCGGGCTCCCATCGGGAGGCCTCCTCGGGGGTGGTGGTCGTGGTGAGCTGCTCCGGGTTGCCCTCCCGGAGATCGGTGGTCTGCCGGGCGCCCCGGACAGGACCGGGGCGCGCGGGAGGTTTCAGGGGGAGGTCAGGCTCGGGTACCTCTCGGTCGGGGGCTCGACGCTGCCGGGGGTGAGCGGGAGGTACTCGTGGTCCGGGTAGGCGTTGTGGGTGCTGAACCTGGCGTCGGGGTAGGCGTAGATCTGCTTCGTTCCCCGGTAGGTCCGGCTCCAGCGGAAGGACCACGAGACGAAGCCCTCCTCGTCGACGCTCACCGTGGCGATTTCACCGACCGAGTACTCGGAGTGCGGGCCCGGGGTGAAGGCGGTCTGGATGAGCATTCCGACCTTGAGGTCGCGGGCTGCGACGGCGGGCAGGCCGGTGGCGATGCAGGCTGCGCAGGGGCCGTTGGCGTGGTGCGGGTGCGGCATGAGGAGCAACTCCTGGAGGCGGGGCGGCGCGTGGAGGACGGTCCAGGGCTTGCCCTCCCCGTTCCGACATTGACTATTCTATCCATCGGGTGGTGGGGTGTCAACGGGACACCCCACCGGGTTCACCGGCGCTACCTGGGGAGCTCGCTCTCCTCGCAGGCGATGACGAGGTGTTCCAGGATCCGTTCGGGCCTGCCGGGGCGGTCCTGGAGGCGCGCGACCCGCAGCGTGATCCGGCGGTGGCGGGCGAGCGTCCGGCCGCAGACCCTGCACTCCTCGAACACCAGGTTGGGCGTGCCGTCCGCGGCGAGGCGCAGCCGCTCGCTGTCCCACACCTCGTCGGGGGAGCGGGTGGCCGCCAGGGCGTTGCCGGTGTGGTGGAGCTGTCCCTTCACGTCGTCGGAGTCGAAGAGGTCCCCCCAGACGGTCTGGCCGCTGCGCAGGTCGACGATCTCCATGAGGGTCTTGTCCGGCTCGTGCTGAATGCTGGACTGGAGCATGAACTCCGGGGGGTGGGTGCCCAGCATGAGCTCACGGGGGCCCGTCGGCGGGTGCGGCGGGGTGGGGGAAGTCATCGGGTGTCCGTCCTGTAGCGGGTGGTGGGGTCGGGGTGATGCTCTGCTGGGGCGCCGGCTGGGTGCGGCGGGCCTGGGCGATGCGGTCGGTGAGGTCGAGGGCGGTGCGGACGTCGTCGCGGATCCGGTGGAGCGCCGTTCGGCGCTGCTCTTCCAGGTCTCTCACCTCCCGGGGCGCGTAGGCGTATTCGGCGGCCTGGTGCAGGTCGGTGAGGTCGGGCCGCCCGGTGTGGTGGCGGACCAGGGCGGCCACGGTGGAGGCCACCCGCTGATGAGCCCGGTCGGTCAGCCGCCCTCTTTCCCACGGGTCTGGGCCCGTGGCCCGGGGGGCGGAGCGGCGGGGGCGGGTCAGCCAGTAGTGCCAGGTGTCCGTCTCGCTCCAGCCCGGTGCCTCCAGGTGTTGCTCCATGTTGGCGATGTGCACGGTCGCGATCCCGCGCACCTCCTGCCTGTTGAAGACGGGGCGCTGGGTCCATGTCGTGCCGGTGCGGTCGAGGGTGTATCCCTCGGGGCGCCCGTAGGCGACGAGGAGGCAGCCGGCTTCGTTGCGGGCCGGGCTGATGGTGATCCACCCGCCCGCCTCGGCGACGTGGTAGAGCGCGAGCCCGAACCTCCAGTCGGTCTCGGTCCGTACGGTGAGCCGGTCGCCGGTCGGCGTCGTCAGGTGGAGTGGGCCGCCGGGCGGGGCCGGGGTCACGTGGTGACGCCGAGCGGCGGGAATCCGGGAGCCCAGCGACTGCCGGTCCAGACCTCCCAGAGAGCGGCCTGGGGAGTGTCCCGGGCCAGCTGGTGCGCCACGCTCGGCGTGAACCGCTCGGGCGGCTGGTGAAGGGTGATGAAGGCAATCACCGAGCCCGTGGGGGAGAAGCCCCGGACCAGGGTGTGCTGGAGCCGGTTGGCCTTCTGGGTCTGGAGCTCCATGTCGTACTCGCGGATGAGATCGTCGTAGACCTCTTCGTCGCCGACGGGCTGGCCGCTGCGGCGGGCTGCGGCGACGAACGCGCGCACGGTGTCCAGGTGCGCGCGGGTGAGGGGGGTGAAGATGGCGCCGCCGCCCCGCCCGGTGTCCTCGATGGACCCGGCCGGGCGGCCCTTGTAGGAGAGGACCGCGGTGTAGGCGGACAGGTCGCTCACGGCGTCGAGTTCGGTGACCTCAAGGTCGCCGTGGGGCACGGCGAGGCCGGTGTGGCGCAGGATGATGGACACGAAGCGTCTCCTCGCTCTGGTTCATGGTGTCCGGAACGCGGCTTGCCCTCCCCATTCCGACATGGACTAATTTACTCGATGAGTGTCGGTTCGTCAACCCGGGATCCTCCCGCACGGATCCGGGCCGCCTGCCGCTGGACGGGATGGAGCTCGGCCGTCAAGTCCCCTTCACCCGAAGGGATTGAAGCTCGAAAACGATCTTCAATCCCGCACACGGGTGCCGTACCGTTTGCGGACTGCGCGGGACCCAGGGGAGCGCAGCATGCCGGACCAGGGAGAGGGCGGGCACAGGGGTGGGCGCGAACGACCAGGAGGCCTGGAGTAAACGGGGGCTCTGCAGGACCGCGGATCCGGAGGAATTGTTCGTCGACGGCGCGGCACAGAACCGGGCGAAGGCTATTTGCACCGGCTGCCCCGTGCGCACCGAGTGCCTCGCGTACGCCCTCGACGGGCGTATCGAGCACGGCGTCTTCGGCGGCATGACCTCCAGGGAGAGAAAGGCGCTGCTGCGTCGGCGCCCCCTGGTGACGTCGTGGCGGCGCCTGCTGGAGGCTGCCCGCGCGGAGCACGAGCGGCAGACGGGCCGCGGCAGCGGTAGCGGCCTCGCCGAGGCCGGCTGAGCCTCACCGGGCAGGTCGTGGCCCTGGACGGATCCGGTCGGCTCACCGCAGCCTCCACCGGCCCTGCCGTCGATCCGGAGAAGCTCGGCGCGGCGGTCGCCCAGGAGTTCCTCCCGGCCGGATCCGCGCGGGTTCTGTTCGGTTCGCCGGCCGCGCGCGGTGAACTGGTGCCCCCCGCCCGGGAGCGGGCTCACGGGGTGGTGGCGGTTTCGAGTGCGTGATCAATCGCGGCGAGCCTTGCGTTCAGCTGAGCCACCTTCCGCCGGGCCCCAGTGACGGCCTCGTCGAGGATCTCGTTCACGGTCTCCGGCACCAGGTAGTAGCCGTCCACGAGGTTCGCCGTGCGGCTGACCGCGGCCAGCTCGACGGAGCACAGGGACACCGTGCCCGTCATCACGACGTCGTCCGGCTCGGCCCCACCGGGGAGGTGGTCGTCGGCGGTGGCGTGGCGGACGTGCAGCTCGACGGTGAACCCGGTGTGCCGGTAGCGGGCGCGGCCGTCGAGGTCGAGGCGGAGGCCGTGGTCAAGGTCGGGGTTCGGGTGGAAACGCTGGTGCATCGGGTGTCCAAGGCGTTGGGCGGCGGGTTTTCTGGCGGGCTCGGGGAAGCGGGTTTACGTCCGGTGTGCTCGCGCCACCTCGGCGAGGAGCTTCATCACCTTCGAGGCGACGTTCAGGGGGAGGCGGTCGACCCTCAGGTCGGCCGTCGTTGCGCGCTCACTGAGCAGGGCTTTGACCTGAACGGGGGAGTCCTGGTGTGTGCCCGGCAGCGGGAGGGAGAAGTTTCCGGTGACCGTGGCGGCGTCATCGGGATGGCCGATGGACCACCGGCCACCGGGGAGGAGGCGGGAGAGGCGTTCGGCGGCCTCCCGCCGCCGCGCTTTCGTCCACGCCGCGTCCAGGACGTGCTGGCGAGCTGCGTTGTTGGCCTCCGCGTAGCGGGGGAGGAGCTTGCGGCGGACGTCCTGGGCGATTGCTCTGCCCCGGTCCGCGCGGGCCGAGATGGGGGCAGGCGCGAACGACTCGCCTCCGGCCGGCATCACGGCGTGGACGCGGACGTACACGGTGGGGTGCACCCGGGGGGCGGTGACCTCCAGGGTCAGGCCGTCGGGATGGTCGATCTGCGCGCCGCGGCCGGAGGCGTGGTCGCCCCCCACAGTCCAAGGGGCGCCGAGGCCCTCCGCGATCTCGGAGGCGGCCTGGATGCAGATGTCGAGCTGATTCATGAGGTCTCCGGTGGTTCGGTGGGGCGCGCCTTCCTCGGCGTGCACGTGCGCTCGGAGGCGCGGTCCGCCTCCGCGGGCTGGCGGCCGCACGGTCAGGTGTCCTGCGGCCAGTGGAATCCGGCGTGGTGGACGCGGTCCTGGACCTCGTGGAAGAAGTCGGCGCCGGAGGCGCCGCGCGCGAGTTCGGCCAGCGTGATCCGGGCGATGTCGAAGGGGTTGGGGATCCCGGCGCGGCGGGCGGTGCGGTCGGCGGCGCGCAGGAGGGTGCGGGCGAGGGGCCCGGTGATGGTGCGCTGGTTCATGGGGTGCCTGACGGTGGGGCCGGGGGCGCCGCGTTCGCGCGGCGCCCCCGGGAGCTTTCGGGTCTAGGCGTACGCGAGGGGCACGGTGGCGTTCAGGCGGGTCGTCGTGTGGTCGAAGCGCTGGCCGCAGGGGGTGCAGAGCCAGGTGCTGACCAGTGCGCCGGTGAGCGTCACGCGGCAGTGGCGCTGGAGCACCTCGGGGCGGCGGCAGTCATCGCAGTGGGTCGTCATGATGGTCTCCGTGAAGTGCAGGCGGCGGTTCGAGGTGGCCGTCCCGGGGCTTGCCCTCCCCAGTCCGACATTGACTAATCTACCATCTGGGGATGTGGGACGCAACCCGGCGTCCTTCGCGGTAGAGCTGCTGGCGGGCCGCGTCGGCCCGTGCGTCCGCAGCCGTGTAGCCACACGGACAGCCGGTCCGGCAGAACGAGCCGGCGGGCGCCTCGCACTCCTCGCACGCCTCGTCGAAGTCGGAGGCTGCGAAGGGCTCGAACGGGCGGAGAGCGGGGTGTGGTTCGATGCCGGTGTCACTCATGACCGGATCCCTTTTCGGTGTTGGCGGCGGCGGGGGTGCGGTGGAGCCAGAAGCCGGTGCTGATCGAGTCGTGATGCCGGCCGCCCAGCTCCCATCCGCGCAGTCGGGCGAGCCTTCCCCATGTCCATTCCTGGCCGGCCTCGCGGTAGTCCTCGGCGTCCGGCCGGTCCGTCACCCACAGCCGGGTGGTCGCCCGGGCGGCGAACGGAACGTCCGCGCGGTCGGGGTACTCCACGACGGTGCGGACCAGGACGCGGGCGGCGCGGAAGGGGATCTCCTCGGTGGAGCCGAGAAGGGCTTTCCAGACGGGGCAGGCTTCACAGTCGGGCTGCCGGCCTTCCCAGCGGGAGTCCTTGACGCAGGGGCCGAAGCCGCCCCACCGCGCACGGAAGGTGTTGTAGCTCTCCAGCAGGGTGGCGTACGAGGTCGGCTGGAGAGCGCACTGGGCCCCGATGCCCATGTGCGCGTTGAGCGAGAGGCGGTTCCACCCTCCGGGGGGCCGCGTCGGGGATGGTTCGGCCAGGAAGACCGGCATGATGTCATCTCCTGATCTCGGCGGGCCGCCGTCCGATGGAGCGCAGCACCGGTGCGCGAGGCGGTGGCAAGGTGATCGGGCTGTTCGCGCCGACCGGACGGCTACCGCGCGGGGACGGTGCTGCCGTCGCCGGGCGGGTAGCAGGCGGTCAACGGGATGGTGTCGAGCTCGTGGTCGAGCAGGAACCGGTGGAGGTCGGCTTCGCCGAGCGGGGTCCAGGTGGACTCCTGGTCGTGGTGCGCGCACTTCACCCGTGGGGACCGCTCGGGCGCGCCGGGGCCGTAGTGGGTGAGGAGGATGGCGGTGATCAGGTCGAGCGGGTGCGGGGCGACGGGTTCCGGCTCGGGGGCGTCGTGTTCGCTGATGCGGATGCGGATGCGGAGCGTGGTGGGGCCTTCGGCCCGACGGGAGGTCATGGAAGTTCCTTGCCTTCGGTGGCGTGTGGTGTCCGGCCCAGGGCTTGCCCTCCCCGTTCCGACATTAACTAGTCTACTTCTCGGGATGGCAGGCGTCAACCGTGGAATGGGCACCTAGCCCAGTCTTGCGAGGAGTTCGGTGACGGATCTGGCCTGCTCGGCGTTCAGGCCGTCGATCGTCAGGGAGACCTTGGCCCCCGCGGTGCCGACGACCGCGCTGACGCTGACCGCCTTGACGCTTCCTCGGCCGGTGACGGTGGTCTGTCTGCGGTACGGGGCGTCGGGGCGTACGAAGATGTCCGGCGCGGTGGCGGTGAGCCCGTCGGCGATTTGCTGCGCGACACGGGCGCGTTCGCGCTGTTCGGTGCGCTGTGCCCGGATGAGGGCCTGCTGCTCGTCGCGCGCGGCCGCGTAGCGGGGCAGGAGCCTGCGGCGGATGTGCCCGGCCACATACCGGGGGCTTCGGGGGGTGACGCCGATCTCCGGGGAGGAGGGGCCGTGCCGGAGGCCGCGGGCCTTGGTGTCCGGCAGGAGGCCCCGGACGATTCCGGGAAGGAGGACGAGTCGTCCGCCCCGGCCGTCGACCAGCTGGAAGCGGCCGGGCCAGGTGGCTGGCCGGGGTGACCACTGCGGCCCCAGCTCGGCGGCGACGGCGCGGGCGAACTCGGCTTCGGCGGGGGCGGTGCGGGTCGGTGTGGACATGGACGGTGCACCTTTCGTCGTTCATGGCGCCGGGGGCGCGCGGTGGTGCGCCCCCGGCGGGCCGGGCGGTACGGGGCGGGCTACTTGGGCCGGTTGGTGGCGGCGCCGCGCTCCTCGTCGGTGAAGACGAACTCGCCGGTCTGCGTACCGCGCCGGACCATCGTTCCGGCGGCCGTGAGGGTGGCCCGGGTCTGGGAGGCGTCGAAGCCCATGGTGGTGGCGCTGGGGATCCCCAGGGTGCCGCCGACGGTGAAGGCGTCCTGGTCCGCGCCAAGGAACAGCACCGTCCAGCCGTCGTTCTTCCTGGCCCCGTCGATCAGGTATCGGACCAGGCCCGCGTCGAACCGGATGCTGCGGTTGTCCTTGCCGTCGGTGAGGATGACGAGGGTGGTCTCGGACGGCGTCTCGGCAGGCGGGAGCATGGCGATTCGCTGCCCCTCTTGCAGCACGGTGGTGCCGATGGCATCCAGGAGGGCGGTCATGCCGCGCGGCTGGAGGGTGAACTCCGGGACCTCGTCCAGCGGGCGGCCGGTGTAAACGGTCTCGACCTGGTCGTCGAACTGCACGAGGGTGACGGTGGTGATACCGGGCGCCTGGCGCTGCTCGTCGAGGAGGGCGTTGAGTCCGCCTTCGGTGTCCTCACGGACGCGGTGCATGCTGCCGGAGCGGTCGAGGACGACGATGATGTGCCGACGGGCGGGGGTGGTCATGGGTGAAACTCCTCGTGCGGGACGGTTCGTGATGGCCGATCCAGGGCTTGCCCTCCCCGTTCCGACATTAACTAGTTTACCTATCGGGGTGGTGGGTGTCAACCTGGCGGGGGTCAGGAGGCTCGCTGGTCGCGCTCGCGGTGCCACAGCCGTTCGTCTGCACGTTTGGCCGCCCGGCGGGCCCAGCGCCGCGTACGGCGGCGGGTGCTTCCGCGCTGGTTCCGATATGGGCGGCCCTCGTCGGGCGAGGCCGGTATGAGCCGGTAGTTCAGGACTGCCATGCCGTCTTCCTTGCTGCTCCGGGGGCCGTCCGGCGGGTGCGTGGTCGCTGCTGCCGGTTCACCGGGCGGTGAGGCGTGACGGATCGTGGGCCGCGATGTCGCGGTCGGCGGGCCAGGCGGCGTCGCTCAGGCCCTCGGCGTAGCCCACCAGGGGCCTTTCGCCTCCCGCGCGGTGGACGCAGTAGCCGATCACTCCGGCCTGGCGGCGAATGAAGTACCAGGGCAGCCGCCCGGGGGTGGGAGTGTCGGCGGCGGTGAGGCGCGGGGTGAGGATCCATTCGTCGCTGTCGGGGGTGACGCGCAGCAGGCCGTAACTCCGGTTGGTCATGACGCAGCGGGCCTCGCTGTCGCTGATGCGGGTGAAGGTGCTCATGGGCACTCCCGTAGGGGCGCCGCCCCTACGGGGCGGCGCAAGCGGGCGGGTGCGGGGTTACGGCTTCGAGGCGGGGGGCGTGGCCTCGGTCCGGCACGTGTGGTTGAAGATGCTCCTGCGGGTGGCCAGGACGCCGACGAAGCCGGCCGCCGAAATCCGCACGCCGCAGGCGCAGTCCAGCTCCACGTACGGTGCAGGGGAGGGCTGGCGGCGACTCCAGAAGCGCGGGAAGCGGCGCTCCGTGGGGCGGGCGGTCGCGACGGGCGTCTCGGCGGTGTAGGCGTTCACTGAATCGCTCCTCATGGGTGGCAGTGGGGTCGGCCCGGGGCTTGCCCTCCCCATCTCGACATTTACTATTCTACTTCACGTTCGGGGGTGGGGTCAACTCCGGGTCCGGGTGTCCCGTGCGCCTTCGCCCGGAGCCGGACGCGCGCGGTACCGGCGGGTCCCTTGCCCGGAGGTGTGGCGGTCTCGGTGTCACCAAGGGGTGGCGGCCTGGCCGTTCGCCCACATCAGGGTGGTCTCGATCCCGACGAACCAGTCGCGCGGGAGGTCGCGGCGCTGATAGACGGCCGCGCTCGCGGCCCATCGTTCGGCTTCGATCTCGAGGATCCCCGGCCCGCCCAGCGGAGCGTTCTGGCCGGTGAGCGGGCCGTTCGGCGCCTCCGCGGCGAGCCAGGCGAGCGCCTCGGCGGCGCCGCGCAGGTAGGGGGAGTCGGTCTCGTGCCGGGCGATGGCGCGGCGGTGGGCCAGGATCGAAGCGATGCTGGGGCGGATTGCCGGGGGCTGTCCGCGGTCTCCGCCGAGGGCCCTGAGGATCTCCGGCGGCGGGGCGTGGGTGGTGGCGAGGATGGCGGCGAAGAGCTCCTCGGGGCGGGTGTAGCGGGGGTCGTAGCCCATCAGCCAGACGGTCGGCGGGGCGTCCATGGGGTCGTTGTCGCGCCAGAGTTGTGCGAAGTACGACTCCAGCCCCTCGTCGTAGCCCCAGGCGCTGAGTTCGGACCAGCCGTCGACGTCCAGGGCGAAACGGAAGCTGCTGCGCGCGGTGGTGAGGACGGTCATCAGCTTGCCACCCATCCGAAGAGCAGCCATGCCGGCTGTCCGTCGATGGGGTGGAGGGGCAGGGCTCCGGCCGGGCCCCACTTGTCGCTGATGCGCTCGTCGTCGGCTTCGATCAGCTCGTGGGCGCGGGCCTGGGCTTCGCCCTCGGTCCTGGATCCCTCCTCGATCAGCAGTACCTCGTCCTTCATTCCTACCGTTCCGGAGTAGGGGTTGGGGCCGTACTCGTGCTGGGCCTGCTCGACGGCGTCGCGGAACGCCTCGGGGAGCGTTGCTCCGCTGATCACTTGTTCAAAGTCGTGTGCGCCCACGGGGTCTCCTCGGCTCGGCGGTATGTGGTGTGCGACCCGGGGCTTGCCCTCCCCGTCTCGACATTGACTAGTCTACCCGATTTGGTGAGCGGTGACAACCGGTCCGGCGGGTATGGCGGCAGGGCGGCGGCGGGCACGCGGGCGTCCCCACAGCCGCAGCACGGTCCGGTAGGCGAGTCCGGGGCAGCCGTTGTCGTAGAGGGTGCGGTACGCGGTGCGCCGGGCTGCGTCGTTGCGGGCTTCGGCGTCGAGGTTGTCGCGTTCGGCGTGCAGGTAGCCCAGGTAGACCGCGCCGAGCATGTTGTCGGTCAGGTGGCCCATGACGTCCTCCTCGGTGAGGCCGTCGCGTTCGGCGGCGCGCCGTACGAGCCGGGCGACGTGCTCGATGGCCTGCTCCAGGGCCTGGGGCCCGAAGGCTTCTTCGGAGACGAGGACGGGGAGTTGGGTGTTCATGGTGTTCTCCATGCTTGGCGGGATGTGTCGGGTGCGGCGGGTGGTGGTGGCGTTGTGGCCGCGGACCGTTTTTTCCCCTCCGTCCCTGCGCGTTGAGAGTTTGGAGGGGCGGGTGGTCGTGGGCAGGGGAGGGAGGGAGTACCGGAGTCGGTGGAGCGACGCAGGAGCGGGCCGGCGAGGACACGCACTGGACGACCTTGCGCACGACCACCCGGACTCCAGGGTCGAAGAGCAGGGAGGGTGGGGGTGTCCGTTCGGGCCGGAGCGCAGCGACGGGCCGCGTGGATGTGGGGGTCCCGGCTGTGTCGGGTCCGACGGCCGTCTTCCGGCATGGCACGGGCGGCATTTCGCGGTTGCCGGGCAGAGCCGGCCGGCTCCGGGGGGAGTACCGCGTCCGGCGTGCTCGGCGAGAGCCTTGCGGGCGTCCCCGTGAACCGGTCCGCCCTGTCGGAGGAAGGGCTGTCCTGTGGGGGTCTTCGGCCGGCGCGGGCCGGACCACGGGGCGGTCCTTGGGCTACTGCGCTGCGGGGCGGTCCCCGGCGTGCTGGCGGGCCTCGACCAGCAGCCGCTGGGCGGTGCGCTTGCTGACGTTGTAGCGAGCGGCGACCTCGGCCGTGGTCGGCGGCTGCTGGGTCCGGTTGAGTTCGTGGGCGAGTTCGCCGATGCGGGGGTCGGGGGTTGCCGGGCGGCCGGTATTTCGGGGGTCGCCCGACTGCCAGCCTCCGCCGGCACCGGGCTGACGCTCGGCGTCACGCCGTTCTTCGGCCATGCGCCGGGTCCACCAGCGGCGGCCGTGCAGCTCGATCCCGGGATGCATGTAGCCGCTCGCTGCGTAGTCCCGGACG
The DNA here is from genome assembly GCF_035987325.1 of Streptomyces sp. NBC_01244. NCBI lineage: Bacteria > Bacillati > Actinomycetota > Actinomycetes > Kitasatosporales > Streptomycetaceae > Streptomyces > Streptomyces sp. NBC_01244. Next base: position 50,589 of record NZ_CP108490.1, on the reverse strand, counting down.
GTCGAGTCGTTGATGCCGATGACGGCCCCGGCCTCGACGTCGCTGAGAAGGTCCTCGGGGTGGGGCGCGCCGGCGGCCGGGGCGGCCGGGATGGGGAGGCCCTTGATGGCCGCGGTGGCCTGGGCAGCGTTGTAGAAGCGCGGGCGCTTGCCGGGGTTGACGACCGGCACGCGGGCGCGGAACGCGGCGCCTTCCTGCCGGCGCCACTTCTTGAGGTCCAGGCCTCGGGCCGCGGCGATGTCTTCCTCGGTCATGACCGGGTGGCCGTGGGGGATCATCGGGGTTCGTCTCCTGGTGGATGCCGGTGAGGAGCCCCCGGGGAAGGGTGGGTGGTGCTCCAGGAGCTACCTTGCCGCACGCCGACGCCGTGCTCTGGTGCGGGCCGGGTACCGATGACCGGTACCGCCGCGTACGGCGGTGCGCACCGGGGCCGGACGGGCGGGCCGGGTGACGCTGCTGCGGCCGGGCTGGAGCGGACCTTCGCGGCGGGATCAACCACCACAACGAACCGTCGCCAACCGCGCGCCGAACACGACCGCCGGCGCCCGGCCCGGCATCCGGCCTGCCCGCCCCCTGTCCGCCGGGCGCTGCCGGACAGGGGGCGGGCGGGGTCTACACGCCCGCCTGCGGGCGGGGCGGCAGGTGCTCCCTGACTGCGGCGATCAGGGCCTCGGTGTCCTCCTGGAGGGTGTGGATCCCTCCCTGGGAGTCGTAGATGACCTTGTACTCGCCCGTTTCGCGGTCGCGGTGATCTGCGAGGAAGGAGGCGTGGTCCTCGATGGCGTGGTCGACGGTGGCATCGGATCCGTCGGCACGGTCTCCGCTGATGGTGATCACGGCGGTGGGGGTGTGGACGTAGACGAAAGATCCTCCGCTGTCTCCGCTCTGTCCGGCGGGGATCTGGTGACGGTCGAGAGCGGCGAGCAGGTACTGCGACAGGGTGGTGGTCATCGGTGCTCCGAGAAGGGGAAGTTTCAGCCCGGGGCGGGAGTTGCTCCCGCCCCGGGCCTCGGGGGTCAGGACGCGGAGGCTCGGATGAGGTCGAGCCTGTACCGGGTGGCGTGTGTCCCGCCGTCCGTGACGGTGCACAGCTGCTCCCAGGTGTCCTGGTTGTCGGTGGTGAGGTAGTGGGCCCACCCCTGGAGGTGGTAGCGGTCCTCGGCTCCCTGGAACTCCTGGCGTTCGCCTTCGGTGGTCCAGTAGAAGCCCGTGGCGCTCACGGTGCCGGGGCCGGGGTTCAGCCGGAGCTCAAGGGCGGTGGCGTCGAAGGGGGCGTCGTGGTCGCAGTCGGTGAGCAGGTCACGGACCGTGGCGGCCAGAAGGAGGCAGGCTGCGCGCGCGGCGGCCGCCTGGTCGCTCTCGTACTGCTCGGCGCGGTCACCGGCCTCGGCCAGGGCGAGAGCGGCGGGGAGGGTGTAGCTCTGGGCGGCGGTGTGCTGTGTGGTCACGGTGGTGTCTTTCGGTGAGGTGATGGCCCGGCGGGCGGGAACACTCCGCCGGGCGGGTGGAGGCGGGGCCGTTCTCGCCCGGTCAGCTGGCGGGCGTGAAGGTGCCGTGGACGCAGCTGGTTCCGTCCGGGCGGTGGAGCCACGGCGCGCACCACGAGCAGTGCTCGGCCTCGAAGGCCCCGCACCGCGCGCAGTTCGGCCCCCAGGAGGCGGGAGCGGCGACGGGCTCGGCGTGCCAGGTCTCGGACGGGTCCCAGGGCATGGGCGGGGGGCCGGTGAACCGGATGATCCCGCCGGGGTGGAACTCGACCTGCCCGTGCGGCCACCCGACCGGGGGCTTGCGCATGCTGCTCGCCACGGCGGCGCGCATGGTGGTCCCGCGCCACGTCTGGCGGCCGCTGGCGGTGCCGGGCGGCGGGGTGACCATGTAGGCCTCGGCGTAGAGGAAGCGGCGGATTCCGGCGGCCACTTCGGCCGAGCTGTAGTAGTGCCCGGTGACCGGGCTGGGGGCGGTAGTCGGCTGCTGGTGCGTCATCGCTGTGTCCTTCGTCGGCGCGGGCGCCCGGTCCGGGGGCGGCGTACGGGCCACCCCCGGACCGGCATTTACTCCCTTACGGCGTTTGGGTCACGCCGCGCGCTGACGGTCCTTCCAGATCGCGTACGGGGTGCGGAAGTCCCCGAGGCAGAGCCAGGATTCGGCGATGACCCACCGGCTGAAGGCGGCGGCCTCGGCCTCGGTGGAACCCCCGGCGCGCGCGGTCTCCTTCAGGTCCTGGATGAAGATTGCGTTGCTGGAGAGGTAGTCGAGCGGCAGGACGGAGAGGATCGGCTCACCGCCCGGAGCGGCGTCCTCGGGGCGCTCGCCGCGCGTGGAGCCGGGCGTGAGCAGACAGTCCAGGCCGTGGAAGTCCTTGCCGACCCAGGGGCTGGGCCACATCGTGACGGGGACCATGGCCGTGCGCACGGCGTCCCTGAGCATGGAGGGGACGGCCCCGGCGGGGGTGGCCGCAACGTGGGCGGAGACCTCTTCGGCGGTGACCGGCTCGGCCTGGGGGATCCGGTAGTTGCGCGTCATGGGTCTCTCCTTGTGGTCGGTGGTGTCGCCGGGTGGGTTTGCCCTCCCTCCCCGACAAGAACTATCTTACGGCATTAGGGTCAACCCGTCTAGTGGGCTGACGGGCGTTTTCGCAGGTCAGAGGCAGTGTGCGGCGCCTTGCGTGGAGCTTGGCGGCCGTCGCCCAGAGCTCCGGCCGAGCGGGGTGATTCCCTCATTGGGCGGCACTCACGGTGGGCCCTGCGGGCGTGCGGGGGCGCGGCACGCTTTTCGCCGCGCCCCCGGGCGGTCGTAGGGCATGGTGCGGAGAGGTGCCCAATGAGGGAATCACCCCTCCACCCTCCACCCTCCACCGCCCGCCGGGCCGCACGGCGCTGCGGCGCTTCACCCCCTCAGCAGGGTGGCCGGGGGTGTGGGGGCAGCGCCCCTGCCAGCCACCCCCACCGGCGCGCAGCGGATCACGGCGACCTCGCGGTCGGGCGGCCCGGCGGTCACGGCCAGTCCGGCCGGCGGGGAAGTGCGGCAGGCGCCACTGCCCACCCGCTCTCCCGGCGGCCGACCGCTCCCGGTCGGGTCAGCGGCGACGGCGTTTGACGATCACCGTGGCGGCGAGGCCGAGGCCCACGGCGACGACGGCGCCGAGCGCCGGCCACTGCCAGGGGAGGCCGGATTCCGCGTCCGCGGCTTCCGCCCGGAGCGGCGCCGCAGCTGTCGGTTCGGTGCTGGGGGCGGGGGCCTTCGACGGGGCCGGCGGGGCCAAGGGGTCGACGTTGGGCGCCCCGGGGTCTCCCTCGCGGTCGAGCAGCACCTTGCGGGGGCGGGCGACTCCGTAGCCGATCCAGTCGCTGCGCTTGGAGCCGTCGGTGGGGGCGCCAGCGGTCTGGATGAGGACACGGGCCACCTGGGACGCGGTCCAGTCGGGGTGGGCCGACCAGACGAGCGCGGCGGAAGCGGAGACCAGACTGCTCGCGTACGAGGTGCCGCCGTTCCCCACGCACCAGCCGCGGTTCTCCTCGCAGCGAATTTGCACCTTGCTGCCTATGGAGACCAGGTCCGTGTCGGGCCCATGAGAGCTGAACGGCATGGCCTTGCCGGTCTCGTCGACGGCTCCCACCCCGATGACGCCGGGCAAGGAGGCGATCGCGTTGCTCCAGTTCTTGCGCTCGCCCTCGTTGCCCATACTGCTGACGATGAGCAGACCCTTGCTCTGGGCGTACTCGACGGCCGGCTTGATCTTGTCCATCGGCCAGTCCGGAGTCACGCCGATGGACAAGTTGATGATCTTGGCTCCGTTGTCGGCCGCGTACCGGATCCCCCGGGCAGCTTCGGACGCCACGGCAAACGCCATAGGAGTGCCGACGCTGGTGCGGATGGGCAGCACCTTGGCGCCGGGAGCCAGGCCCTTGGGGCCGCCTGACGAGCCGTCGCCGACGATCGCCGCGGTCATGCTGGTTCCGTGCCCGACGAAGTCCTCGTGCGGCGGGTAGGTGATGTCCGGGCGCTCGAAGGGCGGCTCGATGTAGGACACGCCTGGAAGGACGGACGAGCTCTTCCAGCCCGAGCCGTCCTTGACGCCGCTGTCGATGACGGCCACCGTGATGCCGCTGCCGTCTGCGACCTTCCACATCTCCCGGGCCTGCATCTTCGTGAGGTAGCTCCACGAGTCGGTATCGGCGGCCGCCGGCACCACCGTTCCCGCGCTGACCGCCACGGCTGCCCCGGCGATGCCCGCCGCCCTCCGCCACGCCCCGTGCCGACGTATGGTGTCCTGCATTTTCGCGCCCCTCTTTGTCCGTGCGCTGCTGCAAATCCTGCGCGGACCCACCCCATCACACTGTCCGCCCAGGGCAGCACCTGACCCGAAATAGGGTGTTCAGGTTGTATGGGAGGATTCTGGTTATGGATGCGAACGCTTGGAAGTTGTTGGTGACCGGCGAGAACTGCCCGCCATGGTGCACGCACGCCGATCACAGCGCCGAGGACGCGGGCACCGACACGGTCGTCCACCTCTCGCAGGCGGCGGCGGTGAGCTTCCCGCCGACGGTCAGCGGTGAACTCCTCAACATCTCGTTCGCGATGTCCGCGAACGAGACGTTCCAGGAACAGGGGACTCCGCGGCAGCCGCAAATCCACTTCGGAGTCGACGACGCGAAGGGCCACAACCAGCTGACGGACTACGTGCCGGTGCGCACCCGCGCCGAGCTGGACACCGTGCTGGCCGGTCTGGACCAGGTGGCCGGACAACTGCGCGGCTGGCGCGAGCTGCTCCCCGAGAACGCGCAGGACGCGGCCTGATCCGCTAGACGCCGGCCGCGGGGCGGGTGAACCTGCGCGGAGACGTCGGGGGATCTTCCCGAAGGGCGCGTAGATGCTGACGGTGAGCGTCCCCGTCGGGACGGGCGCCAGTGTCAGTGGCATCGGGGAGGATGAGCACATGACTCTGGAATCCCTGGTGCTCTCGATGGCGGACGGCTGGTGGTACCCGTCGGCTGTCGCACTGCTGATGGCGCTGAACGTGGGGGGCCTCTACCACAAGCTGGCCGCGATGGTGCCCGACGCCCCAGCGTTCACCACCCGTGAGCGCGCCGGACTGCTGATGCCCGGCCCGCTCAGCCTGCCCTTGCTGTACTTCCCGACGGCCTGGTCCTGGATCTCCTTCGAAGGCTCCAGTACTCCGGGTGTCCCGACTTTGGTCCTGGGCGCGGTCATTGTGCTCGCGACGGTGCTGGGCGGCCTCATTCTGGTGAAGCGGTCGCGAGGCGCTGGAGCCGGCAGCGTCCCGGCCTGACGGCGACGGCTTCCCTGAGCTCCGTGCAGGCCTCCGCGACTAGGCGGAGGCCTGCTGCTCTTCCCACTCCTCGTACGCCCGGTAGTCCCCGGTGATCGCGTACCGGCGCAGCTCAACCATCTCCGCCGCCCGGTGGACTCCGGGATCCACCTTGAAGAGCCCGGCCAGCGTGCGGGCCGCGGCCCGGTCCGAGAGACGGGCCGGCGCCAGTTCCAGGTACCGGGTGCCCCGCTGCCAGTCGGCGAGGCGGATCTGGTCCACCAGGACCCGGCCCTCGACGACGGTCTTCCGGTCGTAGTACTTGCCCTGTTCCGGAACGTCCAGTGCCGCGCGGTGGGCCTCCAGCTGCTCCCGGGAACCGTTCAAGGCGAGGGCCCGCACAGCCATGGCGTACTCGCGGATGACGTCGGCGTCGTATCCGGCGGCCTCCAGCGCGGCCAGGGCCTCGGCGTCCGTGAGGTCGGCCGGGGCGTGGCGTGGCGTGGCGTAGAGCGATCGTCCCCTCCCAGTGTGCCAACGCGACGAGCCGCTGGCCTGGGGATTGGGGCCGGAGTGTCCAGGGAGCTGTCCTTGGACACTCTGCCGACCCCCGCGATGGACCGTCCGTCAGGGGCCGAGGAGTGCGGTGATGAGTTTGCGGGCCGCTGTCTTGGTCAGCCGCCCCAGCGCCGCCTGCGTCTGCTCCTCGGTGTCGCGCGGTGCGACACCGGTGCCCTTGACGGCTGCGTTGAACGCGGTGTCGAACCGTTCGGGCCCGGCCTTGGCGACGAGGGTGTCTAGGTACTTCAGCTGAGCCGGGCTGGCGGGGTCCTTCTTCGACTGGGCGGAGCGTTCGCGCCGGTCGGCGTACGCGGCGTCGTTCTCCGCTTTGCGCTTCTTCTCCGCCGCCTCGCTGCGGTCCATCACCTGCACGGTCTCCACCCAGCCCTCGCCGGCCTTGCCGGTGACGGCCTCCCACAGGGCGTTGGTCGTCAGCGCCGACTCGTCCACGTCCTCGGTCAGCCCGGGGCCCACCAGAGCGTAGTAGCCGGTCTTCCCCCGGGGCAGGACGGTGAACCCGGCGGGGACGGCGTGGACTGCAAGCCAGTCCTGCCCGCACCCGCAGTGCATGGCGTGATAGCGGCTCCACTTGCTCTCCAGCGGCTCGTACACGAGACGGTTGCCGTAGTACTTCGTATCCCTCGCGAATCCCGACACGGCGGCAGTGTCCCACTGCCGCCGTGTCGAGGCACAGCACGCGTCAACCTGGTGACCGGCTACGGCTGAGCCGGGATCAGGGTGAGACGGACGCTGCGGCCCTGAAAATGGAAGCTGAACGGCGCCACGATCGCGTCACCGACGGGAGTGCGGGCTGCGGTGCCCCCGCTGCCGGACGAGCATCGCCTACTGGGCCATGGCGCTTTGACTCAGATCACCGGGGGCCGGCCCAGCCGGGTCATCTTCCACACCGTCTGCCACCGGATCGGACGCCGCGGCGGGCAAGGCACACGAATCCCTTCGAAGAACCCCCCCCACCACGCCCTGAGCCCCGACAGCGGGGGCCGCTGCACGACCGTGTATGCCGCCCACGTGGCGAGGTAGATCGGCACCAGGACGGCCGGCAGGCGACGCTTCGCCAGCCACACCCGGTTGCGGCCGGTGTTGCGGTAGTAGACGGCGTGGCGGGACGCCTCGGTGCGCGGGTGCCGGAGCACCAGGTCCGCCCGGTAGCCGATCTCCCACCCGGCATCCAGCGCGCGCCACGCGAAGTCAGTCTCCTCGTGAGCGTAGAAGAACTGCGCGGGGAACTCGCCGACCTGGTCGATCACGTCCATGCGGATGGCGTGCGCGCCCCCGAGGAACGTCGTGACCGGGCCGGACAAGGCCGGGTCGGCACCGCCGAGACGGGGGACGTGCCTGCGCTGGCTCAGCCCCTCCTCGTCCACGATCCGGAAGCTCACGACCCCGAGGCGCGGGTTCTCGACGAAGGCTTCGCGGACGATCCGCAGGGTGTCGGTACGGGGCAACAGTCCGTCGTCGTCGAGGACGACCACCACGTCCACCCCGCCGTTTTCGCGCAGCCAGCGCACGCCGGCGTTCCGCCCCCCGGGGATGCCCAGATTCTCCGGCAGCTCGACCGCCGCCACCCCGTCCGGCAGACCGGGGAGCCTCACGCCCTGGCCCAGGACCACGACGGCAGCCGGATCGCCTTCCTGGACTTGCACCGACTCCACCAGCGCCTGCAGCTCCCGGGGGCGGTCTCCCATGGTCAGGACCACGACACCAACCGTCGACGTCACGCCTGGGCCCGCAGAATCTCCGCGGCCCGCTGCTCCAGACTCCCCGCGCCGCTCACACCCCGCCTGCGGTAGCCGGCCGCTACCGAACCGATGGCCTTGATCTCCTTCCTGCTCCGGTCGGAGACCACGCCGTCCATCACGTCCAAGGACCGGCTCCACAAGCCCACGGCCTCCTCATGGCGGTGCTGGGCCGCGACCGACTTACCGACGTTGACCATGGTCAAGCCGTGCACCCGCTGATAGGCGCCCGGCGTACGGGCCGCCAGCGCGGTCCGGTAGTGCCGCTCGGCCGCCGCGTAGTCCTTCATCGCGGTCAAGGTCTTGCCCGTGTGCGAGGCGACCACGGCCGCCACCGGACCCGAGGCCGCGGCGTACGACGGCACTGGATCCCGCGTGTCCGACAGCGCGTCCTCCGCTGCCAGCAAGGAAGCGGCAGCCTTCCGGCTCTCCCCGCTGTTCCCGTAGGCCCTGGCGCAGGTCACCAACAGCAGCGCCTCGGTCTGCCGGTCGACCTTCCCCGACGCCCGCCGAAGCGCCTCCTCCGACAGCTCCACACAAAAGTCCGGGTGGTAGAGGTCGAGGGCCTGGTGCGTCATGGCCCGCATCATCCACGCTGCGTGGCCGTTCGGGTCGGCTTCGCAGGCGAGTTGGTACCCGAGCAGGTAGTACCGCTGGGCGAGGCCCTCGCGGCCGAGGTCGTGGTGTTTCCAGCCCACTAGCGTCGCCAACTGGGCAGCCGCCCCGAACGCCTCTTTGCGGACCGTGTCCGACGGGAACCGGGCTTCGAGCATGGGCGCCACGGTGTCGGTCAGGTACGCGGTGACCGTGATCAGGCCGTGGCCGCCGCCCATCTTCTCATCCACGCTCCGGAACATCTCGGTGAGCTGCCGGACCGTCGCGACTTCCTCGGCGCCGACGCTCCCACCGAACGTGGCGGCCTTCAGGGTGGCGGCGACGGCCTCGTGGTCGTAGGTCAGGGGAAGACCGACGGCAGCGGCGGCGAAGGCGGAGTTCAGGAAATCCCTGCGGCGGAGCATTACGAATCTCCCGAGGTCGGCGGTGGTGGCCAGCGGATCGGCGCCCAGGGGCTCCCCGATGCCTGCGCAGCCTAGACCGATCTCGGCGACCGTCACGCGTCGCTTCATCTTTCTGGTGAGAGCTTCGGCGATGTACTGGCGCGTCTGGCCGGACGGTGTACCGCCGGCGAGCCACGAGGAAACGGCCGACGGCGCGGTATGCAGCTTCTCTCCGGCCTCGGCCGCAACGGCGCGGATCTCCCTGGCCAGGGCGTGATAGGTGATTCCAGCCTCGGCAATGATCTCCGCCAGCGCGATGTTCGGGGTGCGGCTCTCCGTCAACTTGCGCCCCCTACAAGCGATCTTGAACGGATTGAACGAGTTGCTGTCCCGCCTACCGTACTCACTTTCCGTACAGGGGCGTTCACTAATCACTGCACCCCGGAGCAGCGCACCCGCTTCGGGACGTGCTCCCCTCGCAGCGGGGCGCCGCTCCGTCCCCTACGTCGCACGGTGCCCCGCTGCCCCCTCCAGCCCGAGGAGTGCGCCATGCCCCAGCCCCTGCCGCGCCGCCCCCTCGAAGACCAGCCTGCCGAGCGCATTGCGTGGGACGCCTTCGCCGTCGACGCCGACGTCACCGCGATGTACGGCCAGCCCTCCCCGGCCCTGATGGCGAGGACGAAACGCGGCTGGCAGAGACTCGGCTCCCTGCCCGCCCGCATCGACCCGGCAGGCCGTGACAACGACCAGGACGACGGGGCCGAGGAGCAGTGAGCACCGCGGACTACTTCGGGCACGAGCCGGCCCCCCGCATCGGCAAGCGCGTCCGGGACATCGCCAGCGGCTCCGAGGGCCAACTGATGGCCGTCGTCCAGGAGGAGGTCCCCAACTACGAAGGCCGACCGATGACGGTGTGGCTCGCCTACATCCGCCTCGCGTCCGGCGGCCGGGAGCTGTCCACGGCCCCGACCAACCTCGAAGTGGTCCGGTGAGCCCGTTACGCGGGTGGCGCCAGCGTTTGGCTGTCCTCGTCTACGTGATCGCCGTCAGCGCCCTGATCATCACACTCGCCGTGGCGGGCAACGCCAGCCGCTGACCCACAGACTCCCCGCCCGGCCCGCCCTCGCAGGCACCGGGTACAGGCGGGGGAACAACCCCCTCCCGCCGGGAGGGTCGCACCACTCGCCCATCGTGAGAGGAGCACCACCATGACCAGCAGCCTCCAGATCAACAACCTGACTCGGCGTCTGGACCACTCGGTCCCCGACGGCGTCTTCGAGCCGGAGACGGCCGTCGAGTCCCTGACGCGCCGTCTGGACCACTCCGTCCCGGACGGTGACTTCGCGCCCGAGGGAACCGCAGTCTGACCTCGGTCCTGACCTGATGCCACCTCGTTAGCGGCATGGCGGGGCGTCTCGGCTACTCACCCCGAGGCGCCCCGCACCGGTCTCCACCACCGCCTGCTCCGCCACCCGCACATCTCGACCAAGGAGAGCCCGCAATGCCGACCACCATCGCCACCCGCGTAGAGACCGGCTCCTTCTTCGACCTCGGACGCAAGGACCCGGCACTGATCCGTCTGCGTGAGGACGACGCCGAGCAGGCCCTGCCGTTCGCCCTGATGGAACGCCTCGTGAAGTCCGGCATCCCCTACGCCGAGCACGCCCGCACCCTGAGCAGCGACAGCGTGCACGCGGCCGGAGCCCGCTTCGACTGGTACGGCGCCGAGCTGCCCGAGCAGATCGCCCGCGAGATCAGCCTGGCGGACTACGAGATCGTCGAGCACACCGACGGGCGCCGCGTGGCACTCACCCAAGCACTGGAGCGACTGGCCTCGGCTCACCCCGAAGGCTTCGCCCGCGTGCAGGAGTTCGTCCGGGGCCTGTTGTGGGTGGGGCTCAAGCCCGGTGTCCGTACCTCATCCCTGACCAGCTCCAGCGACCCGGCACTGCCGTACATCATCGTGTTCTCCGAGAAGGCCCGGCACCACATCCCGCCAAACACCGTCAGCCAGGAGCCGTCCCACCTCTTCCTGGCGGAGAACCTCCTGCACGAGGCGGTCCACCAGTCGGTCAGCTTCCACGTCCTGACGCACCAGGTCTTCGCCGACGGGTACTCCTCGAAGACCTCCCCCAAGATCGAGATCGCGTGGCGCGCTACGCAGGGAGTGGCCCGCAACCAGTTCTGGGAGGTGGACCGGGCCTTCCACGCGACCTGCGTGTACAACCAGCTCCTGCGGTTCCGCCGGACCGAACTCGACCGCGACGACCTGACCGCGGGCGAGCGCGCAAGCTTCCAGGCCGCATACGACGAGGGCATGCCGGCCGTCCGCTACCTCATGGGCCAGCTCGAACTCCTGGATGAACATTTCACCGTGCACGGCCAAGAACTGCTGGCCGACCTGCGTCACCAGACCGACCGGCTCTAGCACCGGCGAGCGGGAACCGAAGGGAGAGATGAGTGCTCCAGCACCTCATCACACAGGGTGATGACTTGCGCATGGTCCCCACCGACCACGACCAGTTGACCACCGCCGTGGAGAAGATCCGCGAGGAACTCCAGGCGCTCCCCGAAGGCGCGGACATCGCCAGGGCCCGCGTCCTGGCCCGGTGGACCGGCATCGGTCTGATGAGCCTGGGCCACCCCGACGACGCACGCGTGTTCCTGCGCCGCGCGCTCGACCTGGCAGAAGCCAGCGGCAACACCCGGGCCGTCATCGCCACCGAACTCAACCTCGGCGACGCGTACCGCTACACCGGTGAGGTGGAGACCGCTGACGTGCTCTACCGCAGCGCCTTGGACAGCGCCCGAGGCCAGCACCCGGAACTCGTCGACTTCGCCCTCCAGCACCTCGGCAAGCACCTCATGGAGCAGGGCAGCCTCGCGCCGGCCCGAGCCCACCTACAGGAAGCCCTGCGACTGCGGACCGCCAAGGGCGACGCCGGGCTGATCGAATCCACCCAGGCCGCACTCGGCCGCGTCGAGCTACTGATCAGCCACGCATCCGCTGCCACGGCCGCGCCGGCGGATGGTGACGCGGAAGCGGCACAGTGGAGCAGGCGGTGGACAGCGTGGCTCCAGTCCCGCACCACGGCCCGGGCACCGGCCCGGTGGGAGGAGGGGTTTCCAGCTATCCGGGACGCCGTACGCGATCTCACCGCGCACGAGCGGGTGCGGCCATGCCACCTGCGTGATCAGTCGTTCCCCGTCGAGTTGCTCGCCGGCATGGCGGAGGAGGCCGAGAGGGCTCTGGCCGCCGACGGGTACCTGCACAACGGTAAGTGGAACGCGGCCGTCGGCGAGGCGGCGAACCGCTTCGCCAGGCAAGTCGATCTCGCCGCCGTCGTAGCGCGGTCCACCGGTCTGGAGGTCGAGCAGCCTCACACCGGCGTCTACATCGCCTACCTGGAGGAGGGCCAGTTCCTCGACTTCCACGTTGACGAATTCGGCTTCGGTGAGGCCAACCTCATCCTGTGCCTGGGGCACGAGCGCCTCCCCACGGCCCCCACCGTGAGCTGCACCGTCTTCATCAACGCCGACGGCTACCGCGAATGCGACCTCGCACCGGGAGACTGCGTCGTGTTCGACGGATCACTCACGCCACACGGCCGGACGCCGCTGGGCGCCGGAGAGAGCGTCATCCTCGTCAGCTTCGGCTTCCGCGCACATGATCAGGCTCCGTGTACGGTCGCCCACCTCCCACCGGTCCCGCTCTGAGGGCCGCGCACTGCGGGGCCAGACTCACCTTCGCCAAGATCACCGAGCTGCCGGATCCGGGGCGGTGTGCCTGACGGGTCGCGTCTACGCCTCGGACGGCTCCGTCGTGCTGTCGTCCGAGCGGACGGGCACCACCCTGGAAGCAGTCGGCAGCGAGGTAGCCGGCAACCTCATCGCGAAGGGCGCCGACGACCTCCTCGCCTCGTCACGAAGGACGTGAGCCGACGGACGCCTCCCCGGCGGAGCCGGCCTTCAACGGCGGGGGCAGCACGGCGCCGGTGTGCGGCTCACCCGGTGTAGAGCTCCGAGAGCGGAAAGACCGACCAGTCCCACTTCTTGTTGTCGTCGAGGTCGGCGAGGACAACAAGGTCCCCATCGCCGCCGGCGCTGGCCTGCCTGCGTGCCTCGTTGATCATGGCCAGCAGCGCAAGGTGGAAGTCCTCGGGCAGGACCGGTGCGGGCCCGCCGAGAACCAAGCTGTCCTTGTGGGCCAGCACCACCGTGTCCTCGGAGCCGATCTGCGAGGCGGTGACCCTTTCCGTGGACGCCTGTAGATGGGTGATGGCGTCGGCGCGGACGAGGGACCCGTAGCTGCCCTCGTGCAGGTGGGTGCCGAGTACCCAGATGTCGGCCATGAAGTTCCTCCCCGTGCAGGATGATCGTCTCGGCCATCCTGCACGACGGCGCCGACAACCCGGAATGCCGCCCGGTCCGACCCCGCCTCTCGCTGGCCGTGAGAACGCACTGAGCCAACCCTGATGCCATGGCCGCCACCGCCACGTTCTCCCCGGTGTCGTTCACCACCTGCCCGCACCCGGCCACCACCAGCGGCGTGGGCGGGGTGGTGCCGGGGATTTCGGCGGGGGCCCGGGTGGAGGGGCGAACCGGTCGGGCGGCGTACCGATCTTGTGGGGATGGACGCACGCCGGCTCTCCGGCCAGGGTGTACCGGTGTCCGTCGGCGGGGTCGAAGGGTGCTTCGCGGCACGGCCGGTCGTAGATCACGAACTGCTCGCGCGGGTACCGCAGCGCGGGGCAGATCCCGCAGAGGCGGTGGTCCGAGTCGGGGTCGGTGTGGGGCGTCTGCCCGTCCGTGACCATGGGCCAGCATGGCAGAGGCAGAGTCTGCCTAGCCCGGAAAAGTAAGTCGGGGCCAGACGACACGGACCCGAAGGTCCGTACCGGCCTCGGAGGACCGGCTTGGGCAAAATCGTCTGACCCCTCACCACAAACCACCAGGCAGGGTTCCTCAAACTCAGAGAGCGAGGTCACCCACAAGGAGATTCGTAGGAGTAACTATAGCCGGGCGGGAACTGCTCTCGGGCAGCGCCCGTACATCGCTCAGCTCAAAGCGGGGCCGCGCGGCCAGCCCGGCGGGCTTCGGCGGCGCGAGCCACCGCCACACCGTCCGCTCCGAGACCTCCAGCGCGTCCGCGACCGTACGGACGTGCGCGGCGGTCAGCGCCTCGTCCTCCCGTAGCCGGGACAGCCGTTCGACGGCCGCCCAGCGCTTCTCCGCCGACACCCTCCCCATGAACCGAAAGGTCAGTGCTGTCGGCGCCGCCATCCCTGAACATTCGCCCGCATCCAGACAGCCGGGTGGACCTTGGCCGAACCGATGGCGAGCGGGCCCGATGAACGCCAAATGCGGATCATCACCCGGCGCCAGGGAGCGTCGCCTCGCTCGGCTTCGCATACACCCAGAGGTCGAGTTCGACCTCCTCGTCGCACTCCTCGCAGCGTCGGACATCAATCTCGCCCACCACGCGTACGTGGATCATCCATGCGTTCCGGTCACACTTCGGGCACGTAGTCTCGCGCGCCGTACGTATAGGCTCGCCGTATCGGGTTGTCATACCGGCATCCTGCCGGACGGGCTCCGGCGGCCCAATTCCCTTCATCAAAGGGTGTCGGCTGGTTCTTGAGGGCCGAGGGATTGAGGGAGTTGCTGAAGACTCTGGAGCCTCTTTCGGTGACCTGCGGCCGATCCTCACAACGACGAACTGCGCATCCTCGGCAGCACCGCGCCCAACGGCACCCGGATCATCGTCCTGCCAGAGCTGTAGCCCTGCCCCACTGACACTTCAGCTGTCGGAACCACTGACACGTTGACGTCGGCCGACACGCCAGCCGAGCAGCCGCCTCACTCAGTGGTGTGCGCGCCGGCGGAGTTCGTCGGCTTGGGGGTTCACGGTTAGGGTGGTGGATGTCTGATCGTGCCCGCCCTTGCGGGTGTCCGCGGCTGTCCGCCGCAGATACAGAGCTCCGCCCGCGTACGCGGGCAGGCGTCCGCGCCGCGAGCTCACCCTCAAGTCCGGGCGGCCGCGTGCCTCCCCTGGCAGAAGGCACTCAGCATGCGCACCATCACCTCCGTCCATGAACGCCCGGACGTCGCCTCCGACTACCGCGACGCCGTCCTTGAACTGCTGGAAGAGCAGCGGTGGCTGTTCGTCTACGAGCACCGGGGCCAGGTCTTCGACGGACGGCCAATCAACACGATGCGGCTGGTCAACTACCTGGCGCCGGACACCGGCGACGACAAGTGGGCCGTGACGTATGACGACAACATGGCCCACGAGGTCCATGAGGTCGACACCTTCGAGGAAGCCGACGCCCTGTACGACGAATACGTCGCCCACCTGGGACAAGACGACCCGGATCTGTAGCGGGTGCAGACGCCGACGCCCGGCCTGCTCACGAGGCTGACCGGGTACTGCTCCCTGATGGCCGAGGCCACCGCTCCTGCCGCGCAACCGCGCCGTCGTACGCGGGGGCCGATCCTGAGCGCGACGTCGCTGTCTGGCTGCGGCCAGTTCAGCCGGCAAGGCGGAGGAACGGTTGTGCCCGTACGCCGGCCGGGAACGGCTCGGAGTTCAGCCGGCCAGCAGACGCAGAGCAGGGCCAGGGAGGGCATCGGCGCTTCCTGGCCGCCACCGTCGGGGTCTGGATCGAAGTCAGCCGGCCGCGCGGCGGCGCAGCGGTACGACGACCTGCTGTCCGGTGGCCTTGTGGCCGAGTCGGAAGAACTTGACCTGGCCCTCCTTGAACACGAACTCCAGCCAGCCGTCCGCCTCCAGCTCGCGCCGGCTCTTGGAGAAGTGCGAGGCCGGGATACCGATGGTCTCAGCCAGCTCGGCGGCTGTCTCCACCACCGGGTTCTCCAGCCCTCCCAAGATCGCGTACGTCATCAGCACGTTCTGCTTCAGGTGCGGCAGTTCCCTTATCCGCAACTGAAGTTCGACGAGCTCGGGGTACTCGCTTTGGCGTGACATCGGCTTTGTCCTTCGGTACTCCTGCTTCGGGTCGCCCCGGCAGAGTCGGCAGGTGGTAGTGCGACGCTTCTTCCGACTGCTCCTCACCGGAGCAACTAGTGATGATGTGCGGGCTGGCCTTGTACTTGATGGTACGGCCCACAACCTCGGCGACCAGGAAGAGCTTGTTGTCCGAGAGCTTCTTGGCGATGCGTCGGGTGGCCTGCGGGGTGAGCCCGAGGTAGTCGGCGGTCTCCCCGGCGGTAGCGCCACCCTTCTCAAAGGTCTTGATGCCGCAGTAGAAGAACACCCGGATGTCGTCTCCAGTGAGGCCGGACTCCTTCGCGAGCATCGCCATGACGCGGGGGAACGAGATCTGCCCGTGCCGGCCGCCGAAGTTGTACGAGCGCCGAGGGTCGGGCTCCTGCGTTTCGCGGAGCTCGTAGATGACGCCGGTCTCTTCGTTGACCAGCTCCCGGCGGGTGCTGCGCGGCTTCCTCGGCAACTTCCGACCCCTGACCTATGCGTTCCGAACACCTAGAGGTTACCGCAGGCGACATGACTTTTTGCGCCATCGAAGGAACGCGGCGATTCCTTCGCTTACCAACTACGACATGTCGCCAAAGGTACGGGAGCGAACCCCCGGATTCCCTCGATGACGCTCCGCGCCACGGTGCGAACCCTAGGGTTCCCTCGGTGGCGTTGAACGTCATGACCATCCACGCCAGGTATCGGCATCCTAGGATGCCGATATAGGCATCACAGGATGCCGTTCGGAACAACGTTCTCGCAGGTCACAGCCTTGCGGAGTGTGCGCGCTCTATAGGTATTGGGAGGAACACCAGCAACGGAGGCCCCGCGCCGTCGTCGGCTGGGGTCCGCGGGGTACCCGGCCCCGCACGCCGGCCGGGGCTACGCCCCCCGGCGGGCGGCTGCTCGCCCTCCACCCCGGCGCTGCGCGCCGCGGCGGAGCGCTCCCAGGTGCCACCAGGGCCAGGCGGCCTGCTGCGGACCGTGGGGGCTGGGGAGGGCGAGCAAGGCGATAGCGTGGCTGATGCCGGGGGTGGCTGGTGCCCACATTGCGGCCGGTGGGGGTTGCTGAAACCGCCTGCGGGTCTCGTCGGGGCTGGCTTTCTGTGGCTCAGGCCCAACCCAAATACGGGGGGCCTGGCCGTTGTCTCTACCGGTGCAGCCTTGACGATCGCTCCCACCCTTGCGCTGCCCGGGCAGGGTAAGGAATCCGGCGGGGAACGGTCTTGCGCCCGGCTTCAGGGGCAAAGATCTCCGGTCTAAAGGTCTTCCCTGGTCAGTGCGCGGGCCCGGATACCTTGGATGAGCCGGCGGTTCACCAGCCACTGGGGCGTCATACCCTCGGCGATGTTCTTGGCCCGGTACGACTGCACACGCATGATCCCGACGAAGAACCAGACGGCGATCGCCGCGACCACGGGGGTACCGAAGACGACCACCGGCACGTTCACGGGCTTCCTCTCGTTTGCGGAACAGAGCAACGACGCACCACCACCATGCCTGGCCCTCACCTCGGTGACCAGCAGGGCGCAACGAGCAGGATCAGGATGTGAGCAGTGCTTCATCCATGGTCGGCACGGTACCGCTCGGCACGGTCACAGGTCACCGAGAGGGTGAAAGCAGCAAACCTGACCCGTCAGGGATCGGGCCCGGGGTCAGGTGGGGCCCGACCAGCAGGGCCCAGGAAGAGCAGTACCCGGCGGCGGCAGCATCGGCCGGACATTGGCACGCCGCCGGGCACGCCCATTCTCGCCCACGAGCCCGCGGTGATGTCGCGGACCGTCTGGGAGGCCTTCGCGAGGACGCCGTCCGCGGCGAGGCGGACGGCGTCGACGAGCACGAACTCCCTGAAGGTCGCGATGCTGCCGCGGCACTGTCCGGTTGCGCACCGCGTTCCTCGGCGGCCGATACCCCGTTGGCCTTGACCGTGTGGACTACTCGTCCTCGGTCGCGGTGGCGAGGAGTCCGCCCAGCTGGATTTTGACGAGCTGGAGTGAGGCTCGGGTGTCGTCGAGGGAGGTGGAGAGCAGCTCGGAGTGCTCGTTGGTGGCGGCCTGGAGCGTAGTGAACCGCTCGTAGAGCTTCCGGGCGTCCTCGGCCTTCCCGTTGCGCTGGGCCGCGGCGATGTCCTTGGCGAGGGCGTCGAGTTCGTCCTTGGCCTTGGTGGTGAACGCGATGATGATCATCTCGCGCATCTCGTCCTGGTCCGGCAGCGGTACCCGTACGAGGTGGCTGCCCTGGCCGAACCGGCCGACGAGCTCGCGCAGCGCGCCGAGGGTCTGGGCGTGCTGGCGGTGGACGAAGTACACGCCGCCGGTTGGGCGCACCCTGATGGCGCTGAGGTATTCGACGTAGCGGCGGACGACAGAGCGCAGCTTGTCGCTGGTCAGGTAGGTGCACCGGTGACGGAAGGAGGCGTTGACGTCGGTGAGCATCTGCCGGACGGTGGTCTGCTCGGCCTCAGGGAGCCTGGCGATGGCGGAACGGTTCTCTTCGATCGTGAGGGTGCCGGCGCCTTCGGGGCTGTTCTCGGAGTTGTCCCGTTCGAAGGTGCAGGTCGCCAGGCGGGTGTCGTACTTGAGGCTGGTCTGCTCCTCGTCGCGGACCTCCCGTACGACGTGGCGCACGATCTGTCCGCCGTCCCGGCGTACGGGCCGGACCATCAAGGTGGCGGTCTTGACGAGCTGGGTGCGACTGCGGCGCTGGCCACGCTTGCTGGCGGGGCCGGTCGCGGTCGGGTCGTCCAGGGGGTAGGTCACCCGGACGCCGTCGGGACCGGTGACGCGTTCGAAGGCGTCGACGGGCCGGACGGGCGGTGGGAGGAGGGCCTCGTCCAGATCCAGTTCGGTGAACCAGCCGACGAGGTCGTCGCGGGTGACCTTGCCGTCGAAGATCGAGTAGAGAACGAGGTGGCCGAGCAGCGGGGCGCCTTCGCCGTCCATCGCTTCGGCGTAGGCGTCGAAGACCGCGTCGCCGGTCTTGCGGTCCGGCTGCTGCGTTTCGGGCGGGGGTGTGGACATGTCGATCGGCTCCACTGCGAAGACGGGCGGGTGGGTCGGGACGGGGGCGGGGCGAGCGCCGGGTCGTCAGATCAGGCGGAAGAGGTCCGAAACGGCCCGCGGGTCCGCGAGGTCGTCGAGGCTCCGAAGGTTGTCGCACAGCGCGTCCAGCACGGAGCCGGACGCGGTCGATCCGCCGTTGCCGATGGCGATGCCGAAGGTGCGGAAGTCCAGCTGCCGCTTGACCTCGTGCCAGTAGTGCGCCCATTCCTCGCTGACCTCGCACTCCCCGTCGGTGATCAGCACGATGTCGCCCTTGGGCCTGCCGGCGGCGTTGAACTCCGCCTCCAGCACCTCGACGGCGGCGCTGAGGGGGGCCTCGAAGTCGGTGCCGCCGCCGAAGAACGTCTCGGCGAAGTCGATGACGTCGCCGATCGCGGCCTGTGCCGAGGCGGGGAAGGGGTGGACGCTGATCTCGCTCGCAGAGCTGAAGAGGATCCCGACGAAGTCGCGCTTGGACTGCCGGGCCTGGTCCAGGAGCGCCAGGGCGCACGCCTTGGCCCACGCCTCGGCGGTGATGCCGGAGGGGCGGTCGCCATGGGGGAAGGACATGGAGTACGAGGTGTCGACGCAGGCGATGATCGCGCCCTGGCCGATGGCCTGTTCGCCCTGGCTGTCGTAGAGCATGAGGCTGGCGTC
This sequence comes from Streptomyces sp. NBC_01244, assembly GCF_035987325.1. Classification (NCBI taxonomy): domain Bacteria; kingdom Bacillati; phylum Actinomycetota; class Actinomycetes; order Kitasatosporales; family Streptomycetaceae; genus Streptomyces; species Streptomyces sp. NBC_01244. Next base: position 31,309 of record NZ_CP108490.1, on the reverse strand, counting down.
GGCGTACTTGGCGGCGAAGACGGCGCGCATCGCGGGGACGCCGAGGTTGGCGAGCTCGGAGGGGACGATGCGGGAGAGGTCGTCGCCGAGGGTGATCCCGACCAGCTCGCCGGGGGTGTTCTCCACCCGGCGGGCGCGCTCCCCGAAGGCCATCATCCGGAACCGGCCGATGAGACCGGCGAACTCCCCGAGCCGGCCCGTGCGCAGCCGTTCCGCGAGCCGGGCGCGTTCCTCGAACGACATCCGCTCCAGCTGGCCCGCGTCCAGCCCCCAGGCGCGCATCAGGCCGGCCTCCTCCCTGGCGGCCTCCGAGGCCTGGGCCATCGCGCGACGGACCGCCGTACGGATGGTGGGGGTCACGGCGGCCAGGGCCTGCGCGGCCGCCCCGGCGGCCTGCTGCGCTTCCTGTTCCGCGGCTTCCGCCTCCGCGATGGCCTCATCCACTGCTGCTGCCGCGTCACCGGGCACAACTCCGTCTTCACCCTCGCGCTCCGCGGCCGCCTCCATGGCGGCCGCGACGGCGCGGGCGGCGTCAGCTGCCTCATCCTGCGATTCGCGGGCCCGGCGGCTCTCCTCCTGGGCGTCGCGGGTCTCCTCGAGCAGCCGCCGCAGGGCCGCGCCCTGGGCGAGGACGGCCATGGCAGCGGCGTAGGGGTCTCCCACTGTCTCGCGGTGCAATTCTTCGTACTCCGGGCTGCTGGCCATCGCCGTCACCACCTGGTGGTTGACCAGCCGGGACGGGTCCATCTCGCCGCGCTCGCGAAGGTGCGGGCTCGCCTTGAACGCCGCGAGGAACACGTCGCGCAGCAGGTCCTCCGTGTGATCGTGGCGCTCGTTCAGCTCCTCGGCCAGGTCCTGGAGGGCGGTGGCCTGCCCCAGGGTCTCCTGCCAGGTCATGCCGTCGAACCGGTCCGCGGTCACGACCGCGGTGGCTTTTGGGTCCGGCGGTGTGCTCGCGAGGCCCAGCCACCGGCCGGCCCGCACGGCAAGGTCCTTGAGCTTGTTGATCTTCTTTCCCACCGGGCTCGTCCCTTCCCGGCCGTCAGGCCTGGACCATGGAGGCGTCGACGCCGAGGGCCTCGGTCAGAATGCGGGCGTGGACGGCCTTCTGACGGGAGATGACGCGGTCGATGGCGCTGGTGGAGCGGCCGGTCGTCGAGGCGTCCGTACGAAGCTTGTTGAGCTTCTTGGCGGCCCGGGCGAGCTTGGGGTTCGCCTCCCTGATGGCCCAGTCCGACACCGTGTCGCGGGCCTGGCCGGCCTTGGCGTCGAGATCGGCCGCCAGTTCCTCGATCGCGTCGGCGAGATCGAGCGCCTCCCTGGCCCCGGGGTTGACCATCTGGAGCACCTCCCGCTCGACGGTCGGGCGTTGAGCAGGCGAGTCCCACAGGACATGGGTGAGCACCGTGAGGTCGTTCTCGCTCACCTCCGTCCGCCCGTCCAGGAACGCGGAGGCCTGGAGCAGCCGGACGGACACCCGCCAGCGCCGGTCGGACGAGATCAGCTCGCGCCGGCGCAGCGCGGCGCGCAGGGTGCACAGGGCGTCCACGATCACGGCCGGAACGTCCACCGCGGGTACGACGGTGGACACCGCGGCCTGGAGCTCCGCCAGGGTGATGGTGGTACGGGTCGGGGGGTGGGGTGCTACGACGGCAGACCGGATCAGGGCCGCGAAGTTCGAGGGATCGGCAAGGTAGTCGACCTCCAGGCGGACCAGGAGGCGGTCGTAGATCGCGGCGGAGTCCTCGCCCGAGGGCAGCTCGTTCGACGCCGTGACGGCGCTGATCAGCGGGCAGTGGATCGGGGCGCCACCGTTCTCGGGGTGGTAGAGCCTCTCGTTGAGGTAGCCGAGGGTCTCGTTGAGCGCGGCGGTGCTGCACTTGAAGATCTCGTCGATGAAGGCAACGTGAGCGGTGGTGGCACGGCCGTCGTACACCTGGCGGTACTCGCCCCGGCTGAGCGCCGCGATGTCGATCGGGCCGAACATCCTGGTCGGGCTGGTGAACTTGCTGAGGAGGATCTCCCAGAGACTGGCGTCCTCGATGCGGCTCGTCAGCTCCCGGGCGAGCTCGGACTTGGCCGTCCCGGGCGGGCCGAGGAGCAGCGAGTGCTGGCCGGCGAGCATCGTGACGATCAGGGTCCGTACGACCTCGTCCCGCTCGTAGAACCGGGCGGACAGCTCGGAAGTGATCGCCCGCAACCGGACTGCGGTGTCAGGCGAGCCCTCGAGATCACGTGCTGCCATGGCCAAATCCCTTTCACCGAGGCCTTGATGGGACGCTGCACAGCCTAACGGGGTGGCTACAAAAACGGACGTTTTTGCATCACTCTTTAGAGGGACACTGAGCAGTTCCCCCTAAGGAAACCCCGCCTGGGGGTGCTGCACCGGGGGCCTTTTGACGGGCATCGAGCCGGCCAGTCGAGCGCTGCCGACTCGACGATCTTCGGCTCGGGTGGGGTGCTCGCCCAACGGCGAACCGTTGCCCGGTCCTCGAAGTGCGCCGCCTGCCGGTGGGTGGTCAGCGAGTGGGGGCCGACGGGCTCCAACCAACGAGACCCCCACCCTGATCGACCAAGCGGCCCCCGGCGAACCGCAGGCCTGCTCGCAACCGGCGCGAAAGCAGCGCGCCAGTAGGGACGTTAGCGAGTCCGGTGCAGCCGCTGGGGCCCGCGTGACAGCCCTGGCACGGGGGCCCCAGCGGCTGCACCGTGTCCCATCCGGCCCTGACCTCGACAGATTCCGTTCCCCCCACGCACGCGCCCCGCCCGGGGCCCGGTGCCAGGGGCAGCCTCGGGGAAGGAATTCGGCGGGGGACCAGTCGATGCCCTCGTAGTCGGAGAGGACACGGTGCAGCCGGAAAACAGAGAACGGTCCGGACGCGGGGGGGATGCGTCCGGACCGTTCTGCACTCCACAGTAGCGGGTGGAAAACGACACGCCGTGCCATTTTCAATCATGTTGTCCAGGTTCAGTGCGTTCCTCGGGCTCCTATCCCTGTACGACCTCCACCGTGGCACCGAGCGCCGCAAGCTTGGGCAGCAGGCTGCCGTACCCGCGGTCCAGGTGGTAGACGCCCTGGACAGTCGACGTCCCCTCCGCCACCAGCGCCGCGATCACCAGCGCGGCGACGGCCCGGATGTCGTCACCGGCGACGTGAGCCGCAGTGAGCCGGGACGGCCCGTGCACGGTGATATTCGGGCCATCAGTGGTCACCGCAGCGCCGAAGCTGCGCAGCGGCTCCACGTGGGTGGCTCGCGCGGTGTAGATCCGCTCCTCGATGCGGGAGGTGCCCGGGGCCTGCGTGAGCAGTGCGGTCAGCTGGGGCTGAACGTCCGTACACGTTGCGGAGACGGTGGCCATCTGCACAGGCCTGGGGCCGGCGGGGCAGCGGGCGAGCGTGCCACCGTCCTCCGGGACCAGCTCGATTCCGGCATCGGCGAGCATGGTCACGAGGGCAGCGGGAAACGTCGCGGTGGGCACGTTGTCGAGGCGGACGGTCCCGCCGGTGATGGCGGCGGCCAGGGCCAGTGTCGCGGCCTCCAGGCGGTCCGGCGGCACGGGAACGGTCCCGCCGGTGATGCGGTCGGTGCCGGAGACGTGCAGGGCGGCGCCCTCCCAGTCGATGCCGACCCCGCCCGCTTCGAGCAGGGCAGCGGTCGCACGGACTTCGGGCTCCGAGTTCGGGTTGACGATGGTGGACGTACCGCGGGCGCGGGCGGCCAGCAGCATCGCGGTGACCGTGGCCCCCAGGCTCGGCCCCCAGCCTTTCGTCATCACGTTGGTGGTGAACGGCGCCGGGCCCCCGCTGGTGAAGCGGGCATCGACGTGGGTGTCGGTGACGTCGAGGCTGGCACCGGCGGCCTCCATGGCGGCCAGGTGCCGGTCAATCCGGCGGTGGCAGAACGCGTCGCCTCCCGGCAGAGGGAACCGGGCTTGCCCCGCGCGGGCGAGCAGCCCGGCCGCCATGACGGCGGTCGTGCGGATGCGCCTGCCGAGCTCGTCCGGGATGACTGGCTGCCAGGCGGTGGCCGGCGTGACCTCGAAGCGGTCGCCGCTGATCGTGACGGTGGTGCCCGTGCTGCTGAGGATCTTCGCGCAGACCTGGGTGTCCAGGATGAGTGGGGTCCCGGTCAGGGTCAGCGGCTCGTCGGCGAGCACGGCGGCCGCGTACAGGTGCAGGGCCACGTTCTTGCTGCCCTGTACCGCGATGGTGCCCTCCAGGCGGTGGCCGCCGGTGACGCGGATGGCGCGGGTGTCGGTGAGTGGCGACAGCAGAGTCTGAGCGTTCACGGGTTCCTTCCCCGGTGGTGTGGGGCGTGACGGAGTACTGCTCGCGGCCCCGGCCGGAGCGCGGGGCCGCGAGCAGCACGGGGGCTAGTTCGTGGCGTTCACCAGCCGAGTCAGGCCGGGGTCAGGGTGCGCGCGCCGTTCCGGAGGCTCACAGACAGGGCCTCGTCCAGGGGGATGCGGTCGACGGCGCCGTACACGCGCGTGAACAGGCTGAGGTCGGCGGTGAACGAGTCGATCTCGTTCACGCGCGGCGCGGTGTGGGTGATGGCGCCGGAGCCGGCGGCGCGGATGACGGCGCGGGCCAGGTCGAGGACGGGAACCGCGGTGCCGGAGCCGCAGTTGACGACGGGCAGCAGCTCGGGGGCGTCCAGGATGCGGGTGAGCATGGTGACGGAGTCGTCGATATACGTCATGTCGCGGGCCTGCGTGCCGTCGCCGTCGATCGTCAGCGGCCTGCCCTCGGCGACGGCGGAGAGGAAGGCGGGGACGACGGCGTCGGGGTCCTCGTGCGCGCCGAAGGTGTTGAAGAACCGGACGACTCCGATCTGGCGGTCGTCGTCGAGGAGAGACCGGTAGACGCCGACCAGTTGCTCGGTGGCGACCTTGCCCGCCGCGTACGGGGAACGGGGAGCGTACGGCGCGGTCTCGGCGAGCGGGCCGGACTGCTGGCCGTAGACCTCGCACGAGGAGGCGAGGAGCAGCCGCCGTGCGGTCGAGGCGGCGAAGGTGTGCAGGATGTGGCGGTCGACGGCCACGTTGTGCTCGAACCCGCCGATCTCGAAGCTCTCGGGGACGGACTTGAGGGCGGCCAGGTGCACGACGGTGTCCACGTTGTCCAGGTCCTGTGCGGTCAGCGACCGGACGTCGCGGACCTGGAGGTCCGTCGGGCGTCGGCGCCGGGAGGCGACCGACAGGTTGTCCAGCGGGGTCACCGCGTGCCCGGCGGCGCGCAGGGCCTGGGTGAGGGCAGAGCCGATGAAGCCGGCGCCGCCGGTGATCAGGAGGTTCAAGGGTGCCTCCGCGAAGGGGAAGGGAGAGGCCGCCCGGCGATCGGGTGCAGGAGGTCCGGCACGGTTACCGGGCGGCGTTCGCTCATGGTGCAGCGTGGGCACACCCCAAGGGGGGTGCCAGCAAGGGGTGCAATTCCGGGGCGGGGTACCAGGTTGGGGGGCCAGGATGGGCTCTCACACCGGCAGCAGGCAGAGGGGACGTGCCATGGTGGCTCCAGGCGGGATCGGCGTCTTACTCCGGACAATCCGCGAGGACGCCGACCGGACCCGGGAACAGCAGGGGGGTCTGATCGCGCGGGTGCACGGCCGGCAGTTTGATGAGGCGAACCTCAAACGGTGGGAGACGGAGCGGCGCTTTCCCGTCCCGCACTGGCACTCCACCATCGCCACCGTCTACGGGATCACCGTCGAGCAAGTGCGAGCGGCCATCGCCACGTCGCAGCGATACCGAAAGGCCCAGAGCGACAAGGAGAACGACGTGAAGCGACGCAACTTCGGCCTGGCGGTCGTGGCCGCCGGTGCCAGCGTGCTGCCCGGCATCGCGCAGGCCCGCGAGGGCATCGACGGTGCCCTGGCCGGCTCCGCCCAAGGGGAGCTCGAATACCTGGAGGCCGCGTTCGAGCGGCACCGCGGCGGGTACCACGGCCGGTCACCCGACGCCGTCCTCACCGAGATGCGCCAAGACCTTGCCCTCCTCGGCCAAGCCCTGGCCCGCCCCCACCCCGTACGCGAGCGCGCCGACCTTGCCCGGACCGCTGCGGGCATCGCCGGGCTGGTGGCCATCGTCCAGCACGACCGCGGTGACCAGCCCGACGCACATGGCTGGTTCAGCACAGCCGCCAGGGCTGCCCGCGAATCCGGTGACCGCCGCATGACTGCCTGGGTCCTCGCCCGCCAGGCCATGGTCCCGCTCAACTACGGTGCCCCCGCGGCCGCCGCCAAGATCGCCGCCCAGGCCCGCCGGGAAGCCGGGCGCGCCCCCACTGCGGCCGGCGCGCTCGCCGCCGCCGTCACTGCCCGTTCCCTGGCGGCCCTCGGTGACAAGCGCGGAGCCACCGCCGCGCTTGAGGACGTCCGCGCCCTGGCCGAACGCCTCGACGGCGACGCGACCGCGGACACCTGGTTCGGCTATCCCGAGCAGAAGCACCTCGTCCATCTGTCCCAGGCGTACACCCTGCTCGGCAACACGACGGCCGCCTACCAGGCTCAGGATCAGGCCCTCGCCCTGACCGACTCGCCCTCGGTGATGACCCGCGCGCTGTTGGCCATGGACACCGCCGCCTGCCTGCGCGCCGACGGAGACCCCAGCGCCGCGGCCGAGATGGCGGCCAGGATCTTCGGCCAGCTCCCCGGCCCCTACCGCGAAGGACTCATCCGCACCAGAGCCACCACCCTCCACCGCACGCTCACCGGTCGCCCCCAAGACCTCCTCGGCCAAGCCCTGGCCTGAACCCCGGCAATGGTCCTCACCAACCGGCGCCGACAACGGGACAGGATGCTCCCGCTCTCCCGACCGGGAAGGGCGGGACCACTACGGCTGTCACGGCGCCGGCACGAACCAGGCCTGGGTCTCGCCCTTCTCGACGAGAGCGATCAGTTCCCGCATCCGCTCGGTCATCGGCGGCAGGGCGTCCAGCGGGAACCAGCCGACCTCGTAGGACTCGTCATCACAGACCTGCGGCGCCTGCCCCGCCTCTGCCGGGCGGCAGGCGAACAAGACCTCGAAGTACTGGGCCCTGTCCCCATTGCCGTGCCGCACTGGCGGGGAGTTCGTCACCGCCACCAGTCGCTCCACTACGACCCGCACCCCGGTCTCCTCCGCGACCTCCCGCACCACCGCCGGGGCCGGATCTTCACCGGGCTCAAGGATCCCGCTCAACAGCGTCCACCGCTGGTCCGCAGCAGATCGCCGTTGCAAGAGCACCCGCTGGTCCTCGTCGATGACAGCTGCGACGACTCCCGGCAGCCACAGCAGGTGATCGGGGCCGACCCGTTTCCGCAGATCTGATACAAAACCAGGAATCATGAATCCACCCTAGGGCGGGAAGAGGGCCGGCGGCGGGCATTCGCGGTGCGCGCTGTGGTCGTCGCCGCGGGTATGCGGCGCAGAACCCGAACCGCCTCCTGGGGCCTTACGGCCCGACCCACCCCGATACCGAGGAGCACCATGCCGACCACCTACCCGACCAGCCTGCCAGCCGTCCCCCAGAACCGGTGGGATGCCGAGAAGCTCGGCGACCGGGGGATCGAGCGGCCTGCCGAGGGCACCGAGGGCCGGCCGGTCGCCGTCGCCGACTTCACCCTCCTCGCCGACTCCACCGAGCAGGCCGAGCTGCGTCTGCTCGCGTACATCGACAACGACTACGAGGACGATCTGCGCGGCGCGTCAGCGACGGCAACTGAGGAGACGGCTCCGGGCCGCTGGCTGGTGACCCTTCGCGTTCCGGGCGAGTACTGAGCCAGCTCTGAAGACCGTCTTCGCCTTCGGGGAAGTCCGAGTTCGAGATCCTGCGCCGGGCCCGGGGCTCGGCCGGGCCCGGCTGCCTTCGGATGGGGGCTAATGCTGGTAGGCGGTGATCACCTCGCGAACCTTCGCGTCACCGACGCAACCAGCGGGCGCCCCGAACTCCTCGGACGCCGGGTGCCGGTGGGTGCTGGGCAGCCCGCCGTTGCGGCCGCGCTGGTGGGACCAGTAACGCGGGCCCTGCCAGCCGCACAGCTCGCACTCCTGCCACCACGGGTTGTCGCTGCCCGGGAACCCCGTGTACGGCTTCCAGCGGTACAACGCCAGGGCGGCGGCGACCTTCTCCGCGGCCTCGATGTTGCGAGGGCTCTGCGGCATCCGCGGGTGCAGCAGCGGCACCGGGCCGTCCAGCATCGGCACGGCGGCTGTGACGTCGGCCAAGGTCATGGCCGTGATGCGTCCGGCCGCGTATTCGGCGGCCACATGCCCGGCCGCCGCGAGTGCGGCCGCCTTCGGCACGCTGCGGCGGCCCTGCTCGGGACGACCAAGGTTGTGCTCGCCCTCGCTGGTGAGGGCGAGCCAGTCGCGATGCCAGCGGAAGACCGCGCCGATCACGGTGTCCGTGCCGATCAGGACCGGGGAGCGCTGCTCCCAGTCGGGGGCGCCGAGTCGGTACCCGAGGCTGGTGGTCATGTCGTGTCCTTCGTTGAGGTTGATCGGTGCCAGGCGGCCGGTCCGGTGGCACGAGGCGGTGATCAAGCTGCGGTCTCGCGGAGTTCGGACAGGAAGGCGCGCAGTCGCGGTGCGTCGGCGGAGTCGGGGGAGAGGCCTCCGTGGCGGGCGGCGAACTGCCCGGCGAGGTGTTCGGAGTTCCAGCCGCGCTCCCCGGCTTCGGTGACGATCTCGAACCAGACGGCCTCGGGGTCGTCCGGGCCGACGATCTCGGCGTCGATGGGCTCCTCGTCGGCGTCGTTCGCCGCGTTCTCGACCTTCACATCCGGTGTCTTCGGTACGAAGGCGTTGGCCTTCTCGGCGGCGCGCTTCTCCTTCCCGATGGCGATGAGCTGGGCCTTCAGGACGTCGGTCATGTCTCCGGCGGCCTCCGCTTCGCGGTAGACGGCGACAGCGGCATCAGCCGTGGGGGCCTTCCTGGCCTCGGCGGCGTAGTCCCGGCCGGTCGGCTCGATGGCCAGGTGCGCGGGTGGCAGCGGGCTCAGCTCTGACCCGGGGATCGTTCCGGTGAGGGCCTGGCGCACGGTGCCCCTGACCTCGACGACCACGACGGGGAACTTCTTGGTCTTGCCGTCGGCGAGGCGCTGGCGCTGCTCGATGCGCATGCCGACGGGGATGACTCCCCGGCCGCCGGTGCCGGATACGACCATGTCCACGGTGCCGCTCCACTCGTTCGCGGCGTAGAAGCTGTGCGTCTCGGCTCGCCACACCCCGATGCCGGGGAGGTCGGGGAGGATGACCTTGATGCGGCTGGTGGCCCGGCACACCTGCGTGGGCCCGAGGAGGTACCAGTTCTCTCCGTGCCGGTCGAGGCAGACGCACGGCTTCTTGGACAGCTTCTCGGTGATGCCGTCGCAGCGTCGCTCGCAGCCGCCGCCGCCCCACTTCTCGTTGTACTGCGAGAGTGGGTCGCCGGGCGGGAAGAGCGCTTCGATGCTCTGGGCTTCGGTGATCACCCTCCACTGGTCGGGGTTGTTCCCCTGCGGCGACCAGCGCTCGACCGTGCCGCCCCACAGGTCGGCGGCGGCCTGCACCCGGGTGCGGTCGTGGCTGGAGACGATCCAGGTCTGGGACTTCACGGGCCGGTTTCGGCCCTTGTCGGTGGGCACGCTCCATCCGGTGCGCAGCCGCCCGAGTTCGGCGGCCTGCCGCTGGAGGTTCAGGATTCGTCCGGCCATCAGGCAGCGCTCCTCAGGGTCGTGGGGTCAGGGTCGGCGGGCGGGGTGAGCGGGCGGAACTTCGTCTTCGCGGTGAGCTGGAGGTGCTTGGCGACGGTGAGCGCGGAGCAGAAGCTGGCGAAGGACGCCCGGTTCGCGTTCATCGGCACGAGGTTGACGCGGCGGCGCCGCAGGTTGAGGATCGCGGCCCCGGCGACCCGGGGCATGGGGATGTCCGTACCGTCGGGGGCCCAGATGACGGGGGCGTACCGGTAGGCCGCGAGCTGCATGTCGTACTCGGGCCACACGTTCGTGGACGCCTGCGTCTCAGAGGTTTTGATGTCGATCAGCCAGAGCTGACGGCGGCGCCGTGGGGTGGGGCCTGTGGGCAGGTGGAGCAGCATGTCCATGGTTCCGGCGTATCCCAGGCGCCGGTGGGCGACGGTCGCCTCGGCTGCCTCCAGGTCCCGGTCGGGGTCCACCCCCCAGATATCGAGGAACCTCAAGAACTGGGTGAAGTAGGGCCGGACGTCGGGTTCCTCTTCGTCCGGGACGGGCTTGTGCAGGAGGTGGTCCTCGGCTCGCTTGTGGACGCGCGAACCCCGGTCGGCGGCGGTGTCGCGTACGAGGACCGGTTGCTTCTTGAGCTCCTTGAGAATTCCGTCGGGGTCGGTACGGGCCTGGGCGACGACGCGCGGCAGGTTGCCCATGACGTAATTCGCGACGACCTTGGAGGCCCAGGGAACGAGGATGGGTTTGGCGACGGAGTGGTCCAGGACGTTCGTCACGGAAATGAGGTCGGGGCCGCCTTGCGGGTCCTCGTAGTAGCGGCCCTGATCGGTGGCGATGGCCTGCCGGGGATCGGTCATGGAGCTGAGCCTGGGTGCGGGGGAGTGGGGGCGGGCCCCGGCTGCGCGCCGGGGGCGGCCACGGTTCGTATGGTCACGTGGAGTCCTTCGAAGTGGTTTTGTGGCGGCCGATCCAGGGCTTGCCCTCCCTTTCCCGACATTGACCAATCTACCCGATCGGGGGGGGGTTCGTCAAGCTCTCCCCGATCTACTTCGAGGGCATTTCCGCTGGTGAAGGGCTCCTATTGGTTTGCGGTGCTGCCGTATGCCGTCAGGCGAGGTGGACGGCCGCGGTGGTGGCGACGGTGAGAGCGGCGGCCACGGCCAGGGCGTCGGCGGCCAGGGGAGTGAGCGAGGACCGGATCTCCGACCGTATCGACTCCAGGTCGGGTGCTGAGGAGGCCACCCTCCAGGCAGCCGTCACGAGATCAAGGGTTCGGTCGTGGGCCCGGACCTGCTCCTCGATGCCCGTGATGTCGGCCGCCGTCGCGATGCCGCGGCCGAAGAAGGCGTTCGACTTCGACGCCGCCTCGAGCACAGTGAGGGCATCGGGCCTGGCCGGCACGAGACGGTCCAGGTCCGGCAGCCCCTCCTTGGTCCGCTGATGCGCCGGGCAGCGCACCAGCACGTCGGCGAGGACGGTGACCGCCAGGTCCAGGGCCCCCTGCGGGTACCGGGCCTGGAGGGCGGAAACGGTTCCGACGGCCTGCCTGTTCACCAGCCCAGATCGCGCGGCGTCAACGAAGGCCGCGCCGGCGCGCGTCACGAGCCGCCAGTAAGCGGGGGTTCCCTCCTGCGGGAGGGCGCTGTCCGCACCGCGCCCGAACGGGGAAAAGCTCATCGCGATCCTCCCGAGGCCGGACCGCCGGGCTGCCGGTGGGCCAGGAGGTGACGCTTGCGCTGCTCGTCGACGTAGGTCTTCGCGCCGGCCCGGCAGGTAAACGTGCCGCAGCTGCACGTGGCCTCGTGGTAGGCCCGGCCAGGGCAGCCTGGGGTGAGCGGCTTGCCGCTGCTCGTGTAGCGGTGGCCTGGTGGGCAGACGGTGTTCCCGGGGTCGTCGTGGTGGGCGCGCAGCGGGGCGGTGTGGCGGGTCACGGGGGTGAGGCTCCTTCTGGGTGAGGACGGAGGGGCGGCGGGAGGCCGCCCCTGGGGGTCATGCGGCTGTCGCGAGGGCCTGCTTTCGGCGGGCGGCTATGGAGGTGGCGCCTTGGGTGACCTCGGCGAAGACCGCGTTGAAGGTCTCGCGTTCCTTGGCCGGGGCCAGGGCCGGGCCGACGGCCAGGGCGTGTTCGGCGGTCGGGTAGGAGGTGCCGGCCTTGCGCAGGCATGCTCGGGCGATGCCGTGCTCGTCGACTTCGACGGTGCCGCCGTACTCGGCGGCCAGGTCGGACAGGAGGGCCGTCATCGCGGTGCGGGAGCCGGTCTCCAGAGGTTCGACGCTCCGGTACGCGTGTCCCTTGACGTTGGGGTCGCCCTTGCGGGCGTGGTAGACGCGGCGCACCTCGTAGACGCTCCAGTCGAGGTGCGCGAGCCGGTCGTGGTGGCGGTTGAGGATTTCGTGAAGGCCGGCGTCGCGCACGAACTCGTGAGCGGCGTGGCGGCCGAACAGCTTGGCGTTGGGGTTCATCACGAGCGCGTTGTGCTCGATCAGCAGGGCCCGCAGGGCCGCCTCCGGCTCCGCCCGCCAGCTGGCGGCGAGGGTCTCCCGACCGGCGAGCGAATGCTGAAATGGGCAGAAATAGCACGAGGAGCGGGAAAACTCTCTTCCGTGCGCGGCCAGCAGGTAGTCCGAAGCGGTCCGCCTGTCCCAGTTCCATCGCACGAGGGGGAAGTCCGGGCGCCGGTGCCCCTTGTTGCCGTCGAGGTCCCGCTGTGCGCGGCGGACTTCCTCGGCGCTGTAGCCGATGCAGTGGACAAAGGGCGCGTGGCCGACGTGGTCGGCCAGCCAGGAGTCAAGCGGCAGATGCTTGATCCAGTCGCTGCACGCTCTGAGCGTGGAGCTGACCTGAGGAACCGTTCCGACGTCGAGCATGCGGCCGCCGAGCGTCACGGGCACCTCGGTGACCAGGCGGGTCGGAGTGCGGGTGTCATCCAGGACGACGTACCCCTCTTTCACACTCTGGCCCGCTCGCGCCACCTGGACAGTCCTGACCCGGTGGCGAGCAATGAGCGGGAACAGGCACTGCTCCATGGCGTCCTTGGTCCGCTGGTACTCCTCGCCCACGCTGGCGATCAGGATCGTCAGCTGGTCGAGGTCGAAGCCGCGGCTCTGGGGTTCGAGCAGCCAGCGGGTGACGATGGCCGAGCTGTCGACGCCCATGCCGAGGTTGGCGACGACGGGCTGCCCCTCGGGGACCTGGAAGTAGGTCTGTTCAGGCACGGGATTCCCCCCTGGATGGTGGTCGTGGTGGTCACGCCGAGGCTTGCCCTCCCCTGTGCGACATTGACTATTCTACCTGATGTCCAGAGGGAAGCCAACCGGGGCATCAGCCCACGCGGCCGAACTTTGCCCTGGAGCGCGGCTGTTGCTACGCGCCGGGCGAACCTGCCGACGGGGTAGCGGGTCAGGCGGAGGTGTCGCGGACCAGCTCCCTGTAGAGGGCCCATCCGTCCTCGGTAAGGGTTTTGACGCCGTCGGGGCCCCGGCGGACGAGCCGGGAGGCGACGAGGCGGTCGATGGCGGCGCCGTGGCCGCCGACTACTCCGTCGTGGTGGCGGAGGACTGTGCCCGGGGGGCGGGGTAGGCGGTGCCGCCGAGGCGGACACGGGTGCGGCCGGGGCCGATGGCGCGCGCGTAGCGGTGGCAGCCGCCGTGGGCCACCGTCGTGGCGCCGATCGCCTCCAGCGCCGCGGCGAGCCACCGGGCGCCGTCCTCGCCTTCCTGCCGCGGGACGGCGCCAAGACCGGTGAGACGCCGCTGAACCGACGCCCGTCCGACCTCGTCGCGGCGCACCTTGCCGGCCGCGCGATCGGTCAGCACCGTGGCGTCGGGCAGCACGATCTGGCGCCGGGCCCGGGTGAGGCCCAGGTAGGCGAAGCCCTGCCCGGCGCCGTACACGTGGCCGATGTGGCCGGGAGAGACCTGGACGGGACCGCCAGGGGTCATCCGGGTGCGGGGGACGGGGTCGGCGTGGGCGACGATCCCGCGGATCCCCTCGGCGGCGGCGAGCGCCATCGCGGCCGCACAGGCCCACGACTCGCCGTTTGAAGCAACGGAGTCCCGGAGCACCATGCGCGACAACTCAAGGGCTTCGCGTACCGGGGTGAGGCCCGGGAAGGCATTATGAAGAACGGCGATGTTCATCGGGACCCCGAAGGCGAGCACCCCGACCAGCCGCCCGCCGTCGGGCTCCCCGGGCCCGGGCTCCTGGTCCCGGCGCTGGATCCCGTACGCGAAGCGCACGACAGGCCAGCTGGCACTGTAATGATGGGTGACCGTGAAGCTCTTGGCGGCCGCCTCGGGGATCCGCACTACCCGGTGCAGCCCCGGATCGAAGCCGCCGTCCCGCGTCCTCTTCCACGACGGCATCCGATTCTCCCATCGCTGGCACCAGTCTCCGGCGCCGGGCTCCATCAGCTCCAGCTGCTCCGGCCCGTTCACGCGGCCACCCCGGGAGCTGGAGACGGCACGGAAGCTGCCAGGGTGCCTTGGAGGCGGCGGCGGTGCTCGGCCAGGGTGAGCGGCCGGGAGATGCCCCCTCGGCGCTCGCGCAGGATCGCGACGTCCTTCCCGAGCTCCTCGCGGATCTCCTGTTCCTTGCGTTCTGCCTCGGCATACAGGAGGGGCGAGTGCTGCAGGACCTTCGCCCAGTGACCGAGCCCCGCACGAACGCACAGCCCGTAACAGTTGTTGTGCTCCGCCCAGGCGTACAGGCGCGGCGGGGTGATGCCGATGTCCCGGGACCACTGGAGCATCTCCTGCTTCGTCAGGAACGGCTCCTGGCACATCGGGAACTCGACCTGCCACGGCGCCCACCCGTTGCGGGTGCCGGGGATCCGCCGCTGCTCGGTGTGGTCGAAGCCGACGTAGAGGATCGTGTCGTTGGGGTCGGCGTTGGCCTCGATCCAGCGCCGGCACGGGTTCACCTTGAGCTGGATCGAGCACGGCGCGAGGCGGGAATTACCCAAGAACCGCTCGTCGCGGAAGACCTGCCAGGGGTCCCGGCCGTCGGCGACGACCACCGGCTCGATCCCGAGGTAGTGGGAAGTCTCCTCGACGAACCGCCACAGGTCCGGGTCCTCCGCGCGGCTGTCGGCGATCAACAGGTCCACGCTCCGCGGACCATGCTGTTCGACCACGCGCATGGCCGCCGCCCAGGATCCGATCCCGCCCGAGTACTGGACGATGTGCCGGGTCATGTCGGGCTCACCTCGGACCGTAGGGAGCTTCGTGTAGGGAGAAGAGGCATGGGTGTATTCCTCCTATTCAGGGGATCACAGGGAGACAGGCAGGGGGCAAAAACGGCCGTTTTTGCGTACTAGATCGTTGATGCGGGCAGGCAGAGCGCGGCCGGTGCGGGTCGGAAGCCGGTGTCGCGCTGGATGAGCCGGGGTGCCGGTGCCGGTGCCGGGCGTCCGCGGTGCCCTCGGGCGTCGGGCGGGAGGACGAACGTCTCGAGCTCCCCGAGGATGAACTCCCCCCACTCGCCGTACGGGCCGCCCGCGCGGAGCCATCCGAAGGCGCGGCCCGTGGCGGGGTCCAGTTCGGCGACGTACCAGTCGTAGTGCTCATCTGGGACCGCGTAGTGGATGTGGAGCGTCCGGGCGGGGGCGGGGACGTCGGTGGTGCTGCCGGGCGCCGGGATGCCGGCTAGCTCGTGGAACGGGGGGTAGAAATCGTGCCCGCGGTGCTCGCGGTGGACGTCGGGGAGCACACTCCAGGTTCCGGCGGGAAGCAGCACACGACCTTCGACGATGCGGACGGTGTTGTCCATGGGTGACAGAGCTCTCTCCTGAAAGGGGGTTAGTGGTGGCGTCGCAGAGCTTGCCCTCCCTGCTTCGACGTTGACTACATTACCTGTTTGTCGGGCTGTGGCCAGCAGGTTGCGGACGGGCGTGGTGGCCGGGACAGAGCAGCAGCCGACCTGGAAGCTCCAGAAGTCGAGAGGGGATGACAGATCAGGGAAGGAGGGAGAACTCGTGGATGAGCCTCCATGCGGGCCCCATGCCCGGCAGGCTCTCGGTTCCGGGCACGGCGACGAACGCACCGGGCTGACGCTCGTGGGCCCGGGTGGTGCTCCAGCCTTCAACGGTGGAATGCCGCTGGAAGTAGAAGACCCGGCCTCCGATCTCGCGCATGTGCTCGGTCCACTGGTCGCCGAATCCGTCCGGATGGCGGTGCTGATCGAAGCGGGGGCCGATGGTGAACGACGGTATGGGCATGGGTTCCTCGCGGTTGTTGAGAGGGGACGGGCACGGTGCACCTTGCTCACGGCCGTGACGGGCATGGCCGAGGGGAGGGGACCGCGGGACCAGCAGGGGCCGTAGCCGCCCCGGGGCCTTGGGTGTGCACTGGGGTGAGACCGGGCAACGGGCCGCCCGCCCGCCGACGGCGGGTACGACCGGCGGGCCCGGTGCGATGTGCACGGGGCGGCTCGATGCCGTCCCGTGCACAGCCGCAGCCGGCGGCCCCCTTACTGGCGAGGGAACCGCCAACTGCGGTTCACGCAGCAGCGGCCAGGGCGAGGCGCCCAGTGAGGGCGGAGACGCACTTGTCGCCGCGCGCGATGTCGTCACGGGTCTGTTCCAGGGAGGGCAGTTCGGCCCATAGGTCGGCGCCGAGCTTGTAGGCCCGGGTCCACAGGTCGAACTGGTCCTGGAAGGCGGCGAGGTCCCCGGTGGTGATGCTGAGGGGGCCGACCTGGACACGGACCTGGCCTGCTCCACTGAGGCTGACGGCCGCCGCGCGGGTGTCGACCTGCGGCCCGGGCACGGGACCGTTGAAGGCGATGTGCGCGGCGGCCTCGCTGTCGGTCTGCGGGGGTGCGCTGTGGGGAATGACGGTGGGGCTGAACGTCTTCCTGGCCAGCCGCTCGGCCTCGTACCAGCCGGTGACGGCGGCGTAGAGGGCTTGGGGGTGTTTGATGCGGATCCGGGCGGTCGGGAGGGTGATGAGCAGGGAGCGGGCCATCTGCACGGCCTGGGCGGTGTGAGGGCCGACGAGGTAGACGGCGAAGTTGGCGCGGTGGCCGGCGGCCTGGGACGGGGTGATACGGGCCATGTCGGCTCCTTCGTGGGTGGTTCGTGGCGGCCGTCCGGGGTTTGCCCTCCCCGGAACGGCGGTTGTTTGGTCTTGCTCGTCTGGTGGGCCGGGGCCGGGGCGTGCCTATCGGTCACACCCCGGCCCCGTAGGCCGTGGTGGGTCAGGCCGCCAGCGACATACCGGCCCCCGCTGCGGCATGGTCGCCGTTCTCGGGCTCCTCGGCCGGGTCTTCGTCCTCATCGCTCTCGTCGTCCGGCGCGACCTCGGGCTCCGGGGCCTCGGTCGGCTCACCATCGGGTGCAGCGGCGGCCTCGATCACTTCGGCGGACGGAGCCTCGTCGTCCTGCTGAACGTCATCCTCTTCGTCTTGCTCGTCCTGCTCTTCCTCGTCCTGCGGTTCGGGAGCGTCGCGCTCCTCGCGCTGCTTCCGCATCTCGGCGAGCATCTCCTCCTCCGGTTCGGTGAGGGTGTAGCCGTACGTGCTGAGCAGTTCCAGCCAGGCGATGGCGAAGTCGATGTTGAAGCGGTAGCGGTACGCGCTGTGCTGCATGTTCGTCTCCGCGAGGACGGCGAGCTGGGCGAACATGACGAGCGGGAGCTTGTGCTCGGGCGTGCGATCCACCCGGCGCCGCATGGACTCCGCGAGCGGCACGTCCTTGGCGGGGTTGGCCCCAAGGAGGCTGAACGCGTCGCCGAGCCGTGCACGGTCCGTGTTCTCGGTCAGCCCGAAGGCGAACAGGTTGGTGACCACGGCCTTGTAGAGCCCCTTGGGCACCTTGTTCACGCGGGCGAGTTCGGCCACGTAGTCCCGGCGCACCTGCCCGGCGATGCTCCGGGCCTCCTTCCGCTCCTCCTCGGCCTGGTCGGCGGCGTCCCGGGCCGACTGCTCCTCCTCACTCAGGTGCTTGTAGTAGCCCAGGACCTCGTGCCCGTACTTCTTCGGCTCGCGGCACACGTAGGTGATGGCGCCCTCCTCGCTGAGATGCGCGGCGTGGCCGGGGCACTGCGCGTGCGTCTCAGCCGTGTGGGTCTCTTCGCCGTTGCGGATGCTGCGGAGCCGCACCGCCTTCGATTCCCAGCTCGGCTGCGGGACGACGTTGACTCCGGCGAGCAGGAGCGTCGCCTTCGCCTTGGCCTTCGACTCCCGGTTCTTCTTCCGGCGGCGCTCGGTCGCCAACGCGTATTTCAGGTTGCCGCCGCTCGCGACGGCCTTCATGAGCCGGGCATACACCTTGGAGTCGTTCTCGAACTCGGCGAGACCCATCGACTGTTCCAGGTCGAGCTGCCCGGCATCCGCAGCATCTCGCGCGGCCTGGGGCATCTTGTGGAGCCGCAGGGAGGCCGCGACCTTGGTCTTGTCCTGGGACACCTGGCGGGAGATCTCGTCTACGTCGAGGCCTTCGAGCGCGAGCTGGTCGTAGGCGGCGGCGATGTCGCTCGGCCGCATATCGGAGCGGTGGATGTTCTCGGTGAGCTGCTCGATGATCTTCGCGGCGTTGGTGCTGATGTCGCTGCGGACGATCGCGGGGATACGGTCGAGTCCTGCTTCGACGGCGGCGGCGTGGCGGTGGAAGCCGAAGACGAGGGAGTAGCCGAGAAGGTCGTCGCTGACGACGGTGACGGGCTCCAGGACGCCGCGCTCCCGGATGGAGCCGACGAACGCGGGGTCGAGATCGACGGGCCGGATGTTCCGTCCGGCCTGGATAGCGCGGGGGTCGAGCCAGATGAGCGCCATGTTCTCGGCGTCGTTGGGCGATGCGGTCGCTTCGGTGGAGGTGATCTCTTCGGCGATGGCGGTCATGGCGGCCGTCTCCTTGGCTCGGTGGGTTGTGGTGTCCGGTCCGGGGCTTGCCCTCCCCGTTCCGACATGTACTAATTTATATGATGGATGGGGTGCTGTCAACCCTCCCTGATGCCCGATCAACATCAGTTTTTGCAGGTGAAGGGCATGATTCGAGGTTGCCGGCGCCTGCAAGCACGTCGCGCACCAGCCCGCGTGACGGCCCGCCCGGAAGGCGTCGGCTTCCACTGCGTCTCCGTCGGCCACTACAAGCCGTCGAGGCCGCGCGGGTGATCCCGGACCCCGCCTCCTTCGGGGGAGGCTTCCCCGCCCAAGTCGATGGGTTAGCCGGGTACGGCGGGTGGTGGGTGACGGCCTGTGGCCGCGGACCATTTCCCCCACCCTCCCTGCGAAATGAGATATCGGGGGCCGGGCGGCGGAGTGCAGGGGAGGGAGGGAGTACCGCAGCCGGTAGAGCGACGCAGGAGCGGGCCGGCGAGGACACGCACCAGACGACCTTGCTCCTAGCCGCCCGGTTTCCAGAATCGAAAAGCAGGGAGGGTGGAGGAAATCCCTCACGGACCTTCGCTCAGACTGCTCACCCGTCACCCCGCAGGAGGTACTTCGCGCGGGCAGGATCCGTACGGACCGTTTGACGGCCATGGGTCTGTGCCGCTGGCGAGCGCGCGGTCGACGACAGCGGTGTTGTCGGTGGGGGAGGCGACGATGGAGGCATAGACGACAAGGCCGTCCGGGTCTGTGAGGGAGTTGCCCAGACCTGCGAGGACATCCGCGCTCAGCTGGCCGCGTGGGCACCACTGCTGCTTGGTGTGCACGTACGGGACCGGCCGCATCGCACGGCCGATGTGGCCCTGCTGGTGAACACGGTCGCGGACGCCGCGGACTGCACCAACCTGCCCGGAGAATCTGATGCGGCCCGCCGCGAGCTGCGAGAGGCGGCTGTCCGGGCCACGAGGGGAGCCGACGAGCCGTCCGCTGCGGATGTGCGGGCCGAACTCGTTGCGGTGAGGGCGGGGTGCCGGCGTGCAGCAGTGGCCCTCGGAGTGCTGATTCCGATCAAGCAGGGCAGTCCTGCACCAGTCCGGCCAGTGAACGGGGAGTCGGCGCTGTCTCGGTGAGCCTGACAGATCACCGGTCAGGGGGGAGGATCGGAGCCATGAGTCCTTCGCAGAGTAAAGACCAGTCGCCCATCTACAACCGGCTGATCCAGGAGAGGGGCGACGTCTTGGCCGAGACCCGGGCCGTTGCAGAGCAGGTGCTGCGCCAGGCCCAGCAAGCCCTCGACTGGAGCGCCGTACGGCCGGGCTGGCAGCCGGGCGAAAGAGCGGGCACCTTCTCCGCCTTCGGCTGACGGCGCCAGAGCGGAGTTCCCCGCCGGGCCCCTCGCTGTTCACGGCCGAACCCGGTCTCGGGGACGCGGTCAGGCGCAGGGCGGACACTCCGGTTCGGGTCCCAGGGTCGGCACCCGGTTCTGTGATCATGGGCGTCCGGGGCTTCTTCACGAGGTCCGCTGCCGGGTGCCGGCCCTGGGCCCCGAACCGGGTGAATCCGGCATCCGGCCCGAGCAGCGCCTTCCTGGCCCGGTGCGAGCGGTCCGGCCACCAGCAGCCGCCTGGCCTGGCCGGACAACTCCGACCAACCGGGGCGCGGCCCCCGTCGCGGCCATCCAGGCCGGGACCGCACCCCGTGCCACCCGAACATACCTGGGCTCGGCGGGACGTTCCCCGGGAACCAGCTTTCACTGCGGCGTACGGGGATTCACCTGCTGGAGCTCCCTGTGGATCGGCTCGGTGAAGGGGACACTGCCAGGCGGTGCGGAGGCGTTCGCGGAGTTCACCGACGCCGGCCCCGGGTCGGTACGTGCAGTCCGCGACGAAGTTGTCCGGAAGCCGTTCGTCTGATGCCGCCCGGTCAGAGAATTGGGTGCATGGGCGATCTGGTGGTGCACGAGACGACGAGCTGCTTTGCCTTCGCACGGTTTGGCCAGGAGTGGCGGCTGTGCCTGGTCGAGCATCCACGCCTTGGGCGCGGGCTCGTCCCTGGTGGGCCCACCGAAGACGGTGAAGGCGCGCTCACGGCGGCGGTGCGCGAGGTGCTCGGGAAAACGGGACTCCGGGTTCGCCTGCTGCCGCCGCGACTTCCGGAGTGGTATCCGCATCCGGCGGCCTCGTCGGTGTGGAATGTGGTGTCGATGCCGGCCGCCGCGGACAGCTGCTGCGTTCGACGGCATCTGCACCGGGACCACATCGTCGTAGGGGTCGTCGACCGCCCGTTCGTCGTGCACGGGGCGCCCGAGGGCACGGTCCACTGGGTGGAGCGCAGCGCGCTGGACCGGTTCAACCTGCCGGAGGACACGCGAGTGCTGGCCTCCGAGCTGTTCGGGCTGATCGACGACAGGGTGGCGCTGCAGCCCCGGCCAGCCCGCGACGAGGACCTGGCCGCGGAGTTGCTCCGGCGCCAGGAGGAGGACCAGACGGTCCGGCTGGTTCCGGCGGCCGAGCGTACGCCGGAGTTCATGGAGCGGTGGCGGGCCGTGGACGAAGCGAACACCGCCTGGCTGAGCGAACTGATCGCCGCGCACGGATGGCCGGGCGAGGCCCTCGTCGGCCGGCGGGCTGCAGGAGCCGCCTGGCTGCTCGCGCAGCACGCCGACCACCGGCCCGACTTCCAGCGGGAGTGCCTGGAACTGCTCGCGGCCGCCGTCACGGCCGGCGACGCCGAACCGCAGCACAGCGCCCTGTTGGAGGACCGGGTGTTGGTTGCTCAGGGGAAACGGCAGGTCTTCGGCACCCAGCTGGTGCAGGGCCCGGACGGGACGCTCGCCCCTCACCCCGTCCGGCACCCGGACGACGTCGAGGCGCTGCGCGCCGCGTGGGGATTCGACCCGCTGGAGACGTACATCGGGCAGGTCTCGTCCAGCATCCGGTAGCGCGGTGAAGACCTTCTCGCTCGGCGAGATCCCGTACCGTTTCAGCCCTGCTCACTGATCCGGTCGAAGCCTCGGCGCTCAAGGCGAACCTACGTCCCACGCTCAGTACGTCGACCATGGTCGCCCTGTCCAGGCCGACGGTGATCCCTGCTCCACCCACTCGAGGATTGATCCGACCGGCTGGTTGCGCAGGTCCTGCAGCCGCGGGCGTCACTGCTCTTTGTTGATCTTGGATGGCGGGTTCATGGTGGGCACCACCAAGGCATCTGCGGCGCTCAGAGGCAGACGGTGTTGGCCGTGATGTCGCGGGGACGCGCTGAGGAGGGTGTAGTACTCGGTGGCGATGATCGACTCCCGTACGGGTGCGGGGAGGCGGGCGAGGATCCCGGGGAGGGGCCGCTCGCGGATGGCCTCGCTGCGGTGGGAGAGGATCGCGGCCCACTTCTGCGTGAGGAAGCCGCTGACGTCCACCGTTGTCGTGATGTGCCCGTCCGGTACCGACAGCACCTTTTTCCCGACCCGCGACAACAGCGCGCCCAGCTCGCCCATCCCCGAGTCGGGGTGGGTGGCCGCGTACAGGGCGGCTGGCTGCCAAGGGGTGCCCGCCTCCGGGTACTGGTGTTCCAGGCCCGCGGCGTGAAAGGCCAGGACGGCCACTTGATGGGTGCGGATGTGATCGGGGTGGCCGGTCAGCTGGCCGTAGGCGTCATGGGTCAACACCAGCTGCGGCTGTACGGCACGGATGTGTCCGACGAGCATCCCGACGACCTCGTCGATGGGCGCGTCGCAGAGCCTCGGCCGGCCGGGGGCGGAGTCGGGGATGCGGGCGTCGGCGTATCCGAGCATCCGCGGCTGGCCGGCGCCCAGAACCTTCAGTGCGTCGGCGAGTTCGGCGGCCCGGTGACTGTCCGGGGACCAGGTCGCGGTGACGACCGCGGTGTCGGCGCCGCCGGCGGCGTGCTGCGCGAGCACGCCGCCGGCGAGGAGCGACTCGTCGTCGGGGTGGGCGAAGACCCCGAGGAGGGACGGCTGCCGCGGGGTGGGCAGTGAGTTCATGGGCGTAGGGCCTTCCGTGGGGGAGCAGGACGTGCCGGAGGAACGAGCGCGGGCGGGATCTGGCTAGGAAGGACCGGGGCCGGAGGGGTGGAAGGCGGCCGCGGCTGGATGGTCGAGCGGGAGGCTCGGATCCCACGCGCTCAGACACTGGGCGCTCGGCACGAACAGCGGCTGGGGCAAGCTGTCGCGGGGCCAGAACCTCCATGCGCCGATGGTCTCTTCGCGCTCCTGCGGGACACCGGACGTCCGGGTGACCAGGACGGGCACCGTCACTCGGACGATGTCACCCACCCGGGCCAGGATGGTGCCCAGCACGACGGTGTCGGCGACGTCGGCCACGAGGCCGGCCTCCTCATGGAGTTCGCGTACGGCGGCCTCGGCGAAGGTCTCGCCGGGCTCAACCGATCCACCCGTTCTCTAGGCTACTCTCGGTTGTCGCTTCGTTACTCGTTCATCCCGGAGCTGCGCACGTGAACGTCCTGGAACACTGGACCGTTGACTTCTACGACTTCACCGTCCCACCGCCTGCCGCGAAAGATCCCGAGCTCCCCGATCTCGGCGATCTGCATGGCAGAGCCGCCCGCAACGGGGCCCGCCACGGCACGCCCATCCTCCTGCCGCCGAGTGGCCGCCCCGATTCCCGGATCAACCTCTTCTTCCGGGAAGGCCGGATGGCCACCTCGCAGCCGGGAACCTGGCGGCGCTACGCGTACACGCTCGTTGTGTGGTTGGACTTCCTGAACGCCGTCGATACGACATGGGACCGGGCCACGGTCCGTGACGTCGAGGCGTTCAAGGACTGGCGCATCACCGACACCCGGAACGCGGAGCGGGTGCGGGCCACCTCGTTCGACACCGACCGTGCCGGCCTCAACAGCTTCTACACGTGGGCTAGTTCCCGGTTCGGGATCGCGAACCCGGTCGCGACCGTGCGTGCCGATAACGAGGCAGCGACACGACAGGCGTACGGCCGGGGGCGCCGTGACCCGCTGCGTCCGGCGGGTTCGACGAGCCGTCAGGTGAAGTGGCTGCTGCGGGATGCCTTGGAGCAGTGGCGCGACATCGGGCTACGCGGATACGGCTTCGACGGGCTGCGGCGCGCGGGGCGGCAGGCCGGCAGGTTCAACGAGGACCGGGACGCGGCCTTCGCCGACGGCCTGTACGGGACCGGGCTTCGGCTGCGTGAGTGGGCGAGCATCCTCGACGTCGAACTCCCGGTCTCGGGCGGCGAGCGGATGGGCACGGCGTGGCTCGCGGCCAAGTGCGTCAAGGGTGGCCGCGCCGGCCGGGCGTACTGGATTCCCCGGCAGGTACTGCGGTCGGTCGAGGGCTACCTGGACCCACTGGAGGGATCCCGAGCCGAGGTGATCAGCCGGGCACAGCGGCACGGTCGGTACGAGCGGCTCAGCGGCGTGCGTATCGTGATCGGCCACGATCCCCGTACCCGGCAGGTGCATGTGGCCGCTGCGGGCGGCTCGCAATCAGTGGCCCTGGACGACCTGGCGCCGGACGACCGCCGGCTGTTGTTCCGCCGGACGACGCAGGGCCTGGAGCCGCTGTGTGTGTGGCTGTCGGTGAACGGCCTACCGAAGAAACCGCACAGCTGGGAAGACACCTTCGATGCCGCGAACCGACGGGTGGCCGAAGCATGGCTGGGCAGGACCGATCCGAACGGGCGGCTGAACGAGGGGCAGCGGGATCAGATGCGGCGCGAGTGTCCCCTGTGGGCGACGCCCCACATGTGCCGGCACTCCTTTGCCTTGAAGTGGTTCTCGATCCTGTCGCTCGTCGAGGAGCGCCGTTTGGAGGGCTTCTCGCCCGACGAGATCGAGGACTTCCGCGAACAGCTCGGCGACATCTGGCTGCAGTTGGCCGTGCTGCTTGGGCATCGACATCCCGACACTACGCGGGAGCACTACCTGGAGCCCTTCACCGGCCTGCAGGTCTCGTACCTGATGGCGCTCCTGGACGACGACGAGAGTTCAGGGGTGGACACGCTGGTGCGGATCTTCGCACGTCACGGTGGGTCGGTCATGGGGCCGGCCGTCGCGGCCGGGCGAACGCAGTGAGGGGCGGGCGCCGGGCGGCGCTTCCGCCGTCCGGTTGGTCCCCGCCCGAGCGACTGCCCGACGGAGTGTCGGGGGCGGTGGTGCTGTTCCACGAGGAGAGCACAGGGCGGAGCGTCCGATTCGACTGCTCCGACCTGCCGGTCGCCGAGCCGGTAAGGAATTGGCTGGTCCGGAGGCTGGCAGAGCGGGCGGGCGCCCGCAGCGGGGTGAAGCGCGCGACGTCATTCCGTACCGGTTACCAGGTCGTCCGTGACTTCGCCCACGCCCTCGCTCAGTGCGAACTGTCGCCGGGACGCCCGGCGGACATCACGGCCGAGCACATCAGGGCCTTCATGGCCCGGTATGAGGACCCTCAGACCCGTCGTACCTGCACGGGCCGTCTGCGGATCGTGCTGCGCGACTGCCCGGAGCTCCCCGAATCCGCCCGACGTGAGCTGTTCGAGACCCGGCTGCCCGTCAAGCAGGCGTCACAGCAGGTCACGGCGTACCCCGAGGGCGAGTGGCAGCAGATCATGACCGCGTTGCGGCGGGACATCCGCCTATGCCGGGACCGGATCCGGGCCGGGACCCGTTTGCTGGAGCGGTTTCGTGCGGGTGAGGTCGGCGATGGCCACGACGCCGAGTTGGCCCAGCTCCTGGATCTGTTCGTGCGGACCGGCGACCTGCCCCGCCGGAGTGACGGGGGTGGCGCTCCGGCCGTCCAGCGGTGCGGCGGTGTAGCCACGGTAATGCGCATGCTGACGTTGTCGCAGCAGGAGGCCACCGCCTTCGCCATTCTCCTGTCCGTGCTGACGGCGGAGAACCTCGGCACGGTCGCGGGGTGGCCCGCGCTGCATCAGCGATCGGACGGCATCGGTGACGAGGAAGTGGCGGTCGCGCTGGTGGAGCAGCGAAAGCCCCGGCGCGGCCCGGAGCGCGAGCACCGGGTGGCAGCGGTCGAGGATCTTCCCGTGTCCCTCCGGAGCATGCTGGAACGGACTCCGGGAGACGAAGTGCTGTTCCACTCTCCGCTACGGGTCTATGAACTCCTGGTGGAGCTGACCGCGCCCGCTCGGCTGATCAGTGGCATGCCCGGTGCCTTCGTCCACCGACGACTCGCCAATCCGGCCAAGCCGAACTCTCTGTGGTCGGAGGAGGTCCGCGTGGAGCGCTGGGCACGAACCCGCGGTTTCCCCACCACCAACCGGACCGAGGA
Organism: Streptomyces sp. NBC_01244; assembly: GCF_035987325.1. Taxonomy (NCBI): domain Bacteria; kingdom Bacillati; phylum Actinomycetota; class Actinomycetes; order Kitasatosporales; family Streptomycetaceae; genus Streptomyces; species Streptomyces sp. NBC_01244. The sequence goes on along the minus strand of NZ_CP108490.1, from coordinate 5,556 downwards.
GGGCGGGCCTCCCGGTATCGACATGCGTCGCGTCCGTCAGACCGCTCTGGAGTCACAGCGCCGTCCCGTGTCGCACACGGCACGGACCCTGCGCGATCATTACCTGCGCCGCAGCCAGACCGTCCGAGATCAGAGCCAGTACGTGGTCGCCGAAGCTTTGCAGGGTGAAGTCGACAAGGCCCGCGAGGCCGCCAAGGTCGTCGTGCTCCCGTCCCGTCTGCTCGCCCTGGCGGCCGAGGACCTGCCCACGGCGGCCGCGCAGGCCGGTGTCGCCCCAGAGACGTTGAGGAGCATGCTCGCTGCCGAGCGGGACACCGCGGTCGTCGCCTGCCGGGATCACCTGGACAGCCCACACGCTCCTGCCGGAGAAGCATGTCCGGCATCGTTCCTCCACGCCTGCCTGAACTGTCCGAACGCGCGAGCGCTGCCGCACCACCTTCCGGTTCAGATCGCACTGCACGACCAGCTGAAGGCGCTGCGGTCCAACATCGACCCGCGGCTGTGGGCGGCCCGCTACGCGACGCCGTTGGCCCGGCTACGGGACATCCTCAGCCACTACAGCGGGGCCGAGCACGCCCACGCACGCGCATCGATCACCGATCGGCACCACGCTCTCATCGTCTCGCTCTTGGACGGACGGACCGACCTGCGATGACCTACCCAGCCCACCTTCCTGTTCCGGTGCCGGCCATCCCGGTCCACGTTCCCTGGCCGGACGACGACGTTCCCGTACTGCGCAACCGGCCCGTCAGGCTCGGCACGGACACCGCCCGCCTGTCCCACTTCGGCGACGACGTCTGGAACATCCGCCCCGCCCACCGCGACGCCCACACGGATGTCGGCAACCTCAACCTGCATGTCTTCCCGGAAGCGCTCCGCCAGCAGTTCCGAGCCGTCCTCTTGGCCGCACTCGACCATCCCCAGCCCGTGGAGCCGGGCGGACGCCAGCGGTCCGCCGAGTACATCGGAATCGGCTCGATGCCCGTGCTCGTCCGCGACCTGCGGCTGTTCGCCCACTGGATGCACAGCCAGAACCTCGGGCAGATCGGCGAGGTCACCGACCATGACCTCGATGCCTACGTGCGCCACGTCATCGGGACGACCACGTCGCCCCGGCAGAAGGCGAACGCCCTGAGCGCGGTACGTACCCTCTGGCTGTTCCGTGACGTACTTCCCACCCCATGCCGCCTCACCACCGGATTTCCCTGGACGGGGACCACCGCCAACCAGCTCGTCGGCCTCCGGGCGGCGAGCGGCGAGAACAAGCGCCCCCGTATCCACGACGACACGATGGAGGCGCTGCTCGCCTGGTCACTGCTCATGGTGGAGCAGATCGGTCCGGACATCCGCGACGCCTGGCACGAGTACGTCCAACTCTGCCAGGGAGAGCACCCCTCCCAAGCCATCTACTCCGGAACCGCAGGACCCCGCCTTCGCACCTATGCGGACTTCTGCGGTCGGACCGGCACTCCTCTGCCTGGGGGCCCTGGCCCCAACGGTTCCCAGATCAACTACGGTCATGTGCTCCGCCTCGTCGGTCTGGACGACAAGGGCGCATTCAGCCTGGCCCAGAAGCGGTGGCTGGCTCAGCAGGGTTTGGACGTCGCCCCGCAGAGTACGGTTGGCGCCATCACAGGGCAGGTCCAGGGACGCCCCTGGCGTGATACTCCCCTCAGCGTCGGGGAGCTGCCCGGACTGTGGCGTCGCCTGACCGGGGCCCTGTTCACCGTCGTTTGCTATCTCTCCGGAATGCGCCCCGGCGAGGTACTGGCGCTGCGTCGCGGCTGCCGCGGCACGGACGAGGCGACTGGGCAGCTCGTCGTCCAGGGCCACCGAGGCAAGGGCTACGACCGCGCCCCGGACACCCCGGAATCAGCCGAACCCACACGCCCGTGGGTGGTCGTCGGTGTCGTGCACGAGGCCATCGCCCTGCTGGAGTCCCTGCACGACCAGCCCTACCTCTTCCCGGCGCAGCTCCGCGCGGGCTCCGTCCGTCCGTCCACAACGCACGCCCGTACCTGTCACTCGATCAACCGGGATATCGCCGACTTCGCTGCCTGGGTGAACCAGACCGTCCGCCGCGTAGACGGCAGCGCGCCCATCCCCAATGACCCCGCCGGGAACCTGAACGCCAGCCGCTTCCGCCGCACTCTGGCCCGGTTCATCGTCCGCCGCCCGCGAGGGCTGATCGCCGCCGCCCTCCAGTACGGTCACGTCGACACCAAGGTGACACTCAACTACGCGGGCGCACCGGACACCGAGTGGCTCCAGGACGTCGCCGTCGAGAAGCTCGAGCTCGTCCTGGAGCAGATCACCGATGACGCCCAGCGGCTCGCGGCAGACGAGCACGTCAGCGGACCGTCCGCCGACGAGTACCGCCGCAGAATCACTGGCACGGCCGACTTCCCGGGCCGTACGGTCATCAGCCCCCGCAGTGCTGCGCGCCTGCTGGCCGGTACGGACCCCCAGGTGCACCACGGCGAGGGCATGACCTGCGTTTGGCGCCCTGAGACAGCCGCTTGTCGCGCCTCTGGCCTCGCCCAAGGCCTTCCCGAACCGGTCGGCCCCGACGAGGGCGAATGCCGGTCCAGCTGCACCAACCTCGCTTACACCGACCGGGATATCGCCCGACGCAAGCAAGATCTCCGCTCCCTGGAAGCGACCGCGTCCGATCCACTGGTACCCAGGCCCCTGCGCGACCGGGCTGCGGCGCAGGCCGAGCGCGTCGCCTCTCTCGTCCACCGCCACGAGCAGCACCGCACCGAAGGAGCTCCGGCATGACCACACGCCGTCCCCGAGACCTCAGCGCCGAACGCTCCGCGCTCCTAGCAGCCGCCGACCGCCTCCTGGAAGGCACCCCGCTGCGATCGGAGTCCGGTCGTCTCACCGTGACCGAGCTGCTGCGCGAGTCTGGTCTGCGCCGGGACGTCGTCTACGGTGACCACAAGGACCTTGTCGAGGAGTTCCAGTACCGTGTTCGAGCCCAACAGCGCACACCTGCGATTGCTCAGTCACTGGCCGACGAGAACGCCCAGCTGAAGCAGAAGCTGGCGGATGCCACGACCGCACTGTCCAAGGAACGCGAGATCACCGCGGCCCTACGTCGCCTCGTCGCCGAACTCGACCTGGAACTGCACGCGGTGCATGAGGGCTCCGGACCCGCACGCATCACCACCCTGCCGGCACGGCGGCGTCCAGGCTCACGGGTCTGAATCCGCCGCACCAGGGCCACCCCGGCGAAACGCATCTCATCCGCTGCTCGACCGTTCAGCGGCAGGACGGGCTTCCAGCGACACCAGGCCGTACGGCGGGGAAGATCGTGCGGCAGCTGCTGGAGGCGGGGTGAGAGATCGATCCGGAAGATCTGGCCCACATCTCGCCGTACCTGACCGAGCACATCTACTGGTTTGGCGAGTACTCCACGCACGAGCTCGGTATCCAGCCGGAGGCGTAGGGGCCGAAGCTGGACGTCGACTTCACCCGATTCCTGGAAACCCTGAGTCGGGAGACGGTGCGAAGAGGTAGCGGTCCATCATGAGAGCGGCGTCGGCGAGGATCTCGGGGTCGCCTTCGGCGCTCTCGCGGAAGGCAAGGTCGAGCAGGTTGCCCCCGACCTCCACGGCGAGTCGAGCGCGTCGCCGGAACTGCTCGGTGTCCGGCATCGCATAGCCGCGGACGAGTGCCTTGTGCACACTCCCGGCGATTTGCAGGTCCGTCTGCCGGCCGTACGCACGCAACGCGTCGATACGCGGCCCGTAGTACCAGACACGGCGGTAGCCGCGCTCCGTGCGGAAGCGGTCCGCATAGGCGGCGAGCAGCTTCTCCAGCAGCTCCTGCGAGCGCGGCGGCAAGGGCTCCTCGGTGATCCGCTCGGTGATCCGCACGTCCATCTCAAGCCAGCGCCGGACCAGGGCGGCGACGATCGCTTCCTTGTCGGCGAAGTACCGGTAGAGCACGCCGACCGAGACTCCCGCTTCGGCAGCGATGAGCTTGGTGCCCAGCTCGTCGTAGGAAGTCGTCTCCAGCAGCCTGGCCGTCGCCTCAAGAATGAGGGCCACCTTCTCCCGGCTGCGCTGTTGTTGTGGTGTGTGGACTTGCTCAGCCATCTGACTCCTTGACACCTTCCAAAACCAGAACCAGAGTCTAGTTCATGTTATTCGGTAGGGGGATACCCCGCACACGACTCGGGCCGAGCTTCAATCGGGTTTGGGCCTCGATCACGGTATCCAGCCTCGGTGACGGCATGAGCTTCGTTGCTCTGCCGCTCCTCGCGGCGCAACTGACCGCCGATCCGCGGCAGATCGCGATGGTGTCCTTGGCGGAGCAGCTGCCCTGGCTGCTCCTCGGCCTGCTCTCCGGTGTTCTGGCGGACCGGTTCGACCGCCGCCGCATCCTGTGGCTCGTCGACGCGGCCCGGGCCTTGCTTGTCGGGGCGCTCGCCGCGGCGGTGGCAGCCGACATGGTGACGATTCCGCTCCTGAGTCTCGTCGCCTTCCTGCTCGGCTGTGGGCAGACGCTCTACAGCGGCGCCTGGGCGGGCATGGTCCCTGCACTGGTTGCACCCAGCGGGCTCACCCGGGCCAACGCGCGTCTGCAAGCAAGCTCCCTGATCACCGACACTCTGCTCGGAACGCCGCTGGGCGCGCTGCTGTTCGGCATCGCCACCGCACTACCCTTCGCCGTCGACGCGGTGTCCTTCGCCACCGCTGCCGCACTGGTATTCATCCTCCGCGGGAACTTCCAGCCCCGTTCCCAGCCGGCACCGAAGACGTGGACGGCCCTGCGCCGTGACACGACCGAGGGGGTCCGGTGGCTCTGGCGGCACCACTTGCTGCGCCGGCTCTGCCTGGCATCCGGGATCACCAACCTCGTCGGCGGAGGCTTGATCGCCATCCTGGTGCTCTACGCCCGGCAAACTCTTGGCCTGAGCGATCTAGGCTTCGCCCTGCTGGTCGCCTCCTTCGCGCTCGGCGGCGTGGTCGGGGCAATGTCGACCCCACGCCTCACCGCACGCTTCGGCACTCCACGGGTCCTCAGGTTGACCGCTGTGGGCACTGCCATCGCTGCCGCCGCCGCAGGCGCTGCGACCTCCGGGCCCATAGCCGGCATGGGGATCGCCGCATACGGAGCGGCGAGCCTGGCATGGAACGTCACTGCGGTGTCGCTGCGCCAGTCACTTGTGCCTGCCGAACTGCTGGGGCGCGTGGCCATGGCCTACCAGATGGTCATCGGTAGTGGCACCGCACTGGGTGCCGTGGCAGCCGGCTTCACCGCCCACGCCTTCGGACTGCGAACCCCTTTCTATACGGGGGCGGTCCTCCTGTTCGCCGCCAGCCTGATCAGTACAAGATCCGTCCAGAGGGCCGCACTGCCTTCCCGGGGTGCCGTGCCCGAGCGGCGAACCAGGTGACCTTCTCGATCCGTATCCATGCCACCGTGTCGATCAACACTGAATCCGCTTCCGCTCATCCGCATACGGGGCGGATGGGGACCTTATCGGGACGCACCACAGCATCGGCCGGAGCCCGACAACAAGCGTCCCGACAAGGGACTTGC